>JASJEH010000068.1 GCA_030064755.1 Methyloceanibacter sp.
GTGCCCGACAAGCGCCAGTTCGACGATTGGCGGGAGTTTGCCGCGCGGGAGAAGGGCATCGATCTGATCGTGGGCCATCACCCGCATGTGGCCCAAGGCGTCGAACGCGTCGGCGACAAGGTGATCTTCTACGGGCTCGGCAACTTTCTGCATCCGGGTACGGCAGCGATGCAGCGTTTCGGCCTATGCCGCGATTACGGCCTCTTGGCCAAAGTGCATCTCGCTAAAGGCAGCGATGCCTGGACGGTCGGGGCGATTGAGGCGATCCCGATCACGAACACCCATATCCGGCCCGAGCGCTTCGCGCCGCAAGAGGGTGCGCGCCGCATCTTTGCACTGAACTATCTCGGCGAGCGACTCGGCGATAGCGCGGGTGCGCAAGGTATCTCCTTCAAGCCGCGCGCGGACGGGACGGGTTTGTATTGCGCGCCGGGCTCAGAGTCGCTGGGCGGCAGGATCGGCGCACTCTGCGCGTCCTGGTCGCCGGCCCCGCCGATCCCAGCACAGCTTGGTCCACGCCTCGCCGAAGCCTGCGCCGACAAGCCCTTCTACGGGGCGGGCCGCAAGAAGAAGCGCACCAACACGATTTTCGGGTTCGGGCAGTTCTAGGCGTCAGCGCAATGTGCCGCCGGTCGCCTTCGCCACGCCAGTGACGACCTTTTCGGCCACCGCGTCGATCTCTTCGTCCGTCAGCGTTTTGTCGCGCGGCTGAAGAGTCACTTCGATGGCGAGAGACTTCTTGCCGTCGGGGACGCCTTGGCCAGTAAACTCGTCGAACACGCTCACATCGGAAATCAGCTTCTTGTCGGCGCCAGATGCAGCGCGCACGAGCGTTCGTGCGTCCGTGTCCGCGTCCACGAGGAAGGCGAAGTCACGTGTGACCGCCTGAAGATCTGACGCATCGAGCGCGGCCTTGGCCGTGCTCTTCCGCTTCGAGGGCGGAAGATTGTCGAGATAGATCTCGAACGCAGCCATTGGCGTATCCGCATCGAGCGCGGCAAGCGTATCGGGATGGAGTTCGCCGAACACGCCGAGCGTCACCTTAGGGCCGAGCTTGATGGCGCCCGAGCGGCCTGGATGAAACCACTCCGGGGCGTCGCGGGTGATCTGCACCTTGCTCTGCGGAAGTCCCAGCGCCTCCAGCGCGGCCATGGCGTCGGCCTTGACCGCTGCCCACCCGGCATCCGGCGCCGCGCCCGACCAATGACGGCCTGCACCGTCGAGCGACGACTGCCCGAAGCGCACGCCACTTGCTGCCACGAATTGCTCTTCCGGTTTCAGACCGCGATAGGCCTGGCCCAGTTCGAACAGGGCTCCGTCCGCAAAGCCCCGATCCCGGTTGCGCTTGGCCGCGCTGATAAGGCCCGGCAGGAGGCTCGGGCGCATCTGCGACAACTCAGTAGAAATTGGATTATCGAGCGCGAGTTCGTCCTGGCCGCCGCCGAACAGCACCGCCTCGTCCTTCGGAATGAACGACCAGGTAACGGCTTCGACCAGCCCACGCGCGGCCAACAGGCGGCGCACCGCGCGTGTCTTCTTCTGTGCAACCGTCAGAACCGGTTTGGCGATCCCCGACAGACGCGGCAAAGGCGTTGCGGGTATTTTGTCGACACCGGTCAAGCGCACGACCTCTTCCACGAGATCGGCGGGAATAGAAAGGTCCGGACGCCAGGATGGCGGCACGGCCTTAAGCACGTGGCCCTCTCCTTCGAGACCGACGCCGAGTGCTGCGAGTTTCCGCACGATGACGCGATGAAACAGCGACAGGCCGCTCAAGCGGCCGATCAGCCGCAGATCGAAGCGGAACGGCTTGTTGGCCTTCGGCGCGCGCCCGGCCACGGTGACGTTACTGGCTTCGCCACCGCACAGCTCGAGCACCATGCCCGTCGCTTGCTCAATACCGTGCTCCGCCGACTGCGGGTCGATCCCACGCTCAAAGCGAAACCGGGCGTCGGAAAGGATGTTCAACGTGCGGCCCGTGCGCGCTGTGCGCTTCGGATCGAAATAGGCCGATTCGATGAAGACGTTCGTGGTCTCCTCAGTGCAGCCCGTCTCCTCGCCGCCCATCACGCCGCCAAGGCCGAGAACGGCCCGGTCGTCGGCGATGACGCACATCTCCTCGTCGACCTTATAGGCCTTCCCGTCGAGGGCCTCGAAGCTCTCGCCGGCTTTGCCAAGCCGCGCACGGATTGCACCGGACAGCTTGTCGGCGTCGTACACATGCAAGGGGCGCGCGCGGTCGTAGGAGATATAGTTGGTGACATCGACCAGCGCATTGATGGGACGAAGGCCGATGGCCTTAAGACGTGCCTGCAACCATGCTGGGCTCGGTCCGTTCCTAACGTCGCGCACAAGGCGGCCGACGAAGATCGGGCAAGCGTCCTTGGTCTCTTTGTCGAACTCCAGCTTCACGGGCACCGGGTTATCGAAGCCGCCCTTCACGGGTTTCACCGGATCTTTTTTCAGCTTGCCGAGCCCGGCCGCCGCGAGATCGCGGGCGACCCCGCGTACGCCGAGGCAATCGGGCCGGTTCGGCGTGATGGCGATATCGAACACCACGTCGTCAAGGCCGAGCGCCTTGGCCGCAGAACTGCCCACGCGGGACTTAGAGGGAAGCTCGATGATTCCCATATGCTCGTCGGAGATTTCCAGCTCGCGCTCGGACACCATCATGCCGGACGACTCGACGCCGCGGATGTTGGCCTTGGTCAGCGTGAAGTCGATCCCCGGCACGTAGGCGCCAACGGGCGCGAACACGCCCTTCATGCCAGCACGCGCGTTGGGCGCGCCACAAACGACCTGTAGCATCTCCTTACCCGTGTTGACCTGAAGCACTTGCAGCTTATCGGCGTCCGGGTGCTTGCCGGCAGACACGACCTCGGCCACTCGAAAACCCTCCAGCGCTTTCGCTGGGTCGATCACGTCTTCGATCTCAAGTCCGATCAACGTGAGTGTATCCGCAATCTCCACGACGGACGCGTCCGTGTCGAGATGCTCCTTTAGCCAGGACAGGGTGAACTTCATGCTCTAGCTCAGCCCCCCAGCTAGAGTCGGCACGGAAAGCGGTGCGAACCCGTAGTGCTTCAGCCAGCGCAAGTCGCCGGCGAAGAAGGCACGCAAGTCCGGCATGCCGTATTTCAGCATGGCCAACCGGTCGATGCCGACGCCAAAGGCGAAGCCTTGATACTTCTTCGGATCGAGGTCGACAGCCTTCAGCACGTTGGGGTGGACCATGCCGCAGCCGAGAATCTCCAGCCACTGATCACCTTCGCCGATTCGGATTTCGTCGCCGACTTTCGCGTACCCGACATCGACCTCCATCGAGGGCTCGGTGAAGGGGAAGTGGCTTGCGCGGAAGCGCATCTTGACCTCAGGCACCTCGAAGAAAGCCTTGCAGAACTCCTCAAGCACCCATTTGAGGTGCCCCAGATGGGTCTCCTCGTCGATTACCAGCCCTTCGATCTGATGGAACATGGGCGTGTGGGTTTGGTCGGAGTCGCAGCGATACACGCGGCCCGGCGCGATGATCCGCAAGGGCGGCTTGTTGGCCAGCATGGTGCGGATCTGCACAGGACTTGTATGCGTGCGCAGCACAGGGCGTGCACCGTCAGGGCCTTCGGCGAAATAGAAGGTATCGTGATCCTGGCGCGCCGGATGTTCTGGCGGGATGTTGAGCGCCGTGAAATTGTTGAAGTCGGTCTCGATGTCCGGGCCTTCGGCGATCGAGAAGCCCATGTCGGCGAAGATCTCGGTGAGCTCTTCGGTGACCTGGCTGACCGGGTGTATGCGTCCCTCCGCAAGCGGTCCTTCGCGCACCGGCAGGGTCACATCCGCACGCTCGGCGGCAAGCCGCGCCGCAGTGGCTGCTTTGGCCAGCGTCTCTCGCTTAGCTTCGATCGCCTCCGACACGGCGAGCTTCACCGCGTTGACGGCCTGGCCATAGCTCTTTCGCTCTTCTGGCGCCATGGTGCCCAGACGCTGCATCAGAGCAGAGACGCGGCCCTTCTTGCCGAGCGCGCCCACGCGCGCGTCTTCAAGGGTCGTCAGATCGGACGCAGATGCGATGGCCTCAAGCAGTTCCGCCTTGAGGGTGTCGAGCTCGGATGCGCTCATCGGGCTCAAGCCCGGGCGGCAGTGGCGGCTTCGACCAACCCTTGAAAGGTTTGCGGTTCGCGTACGGCGATATCGGCCAGGACCTTTCGGTCCAGCTCGATGCCGGCCTTTTTGAGACCGTCAATGAGCTGGCCATACGTCGAGCCATGGGCGCGTGCTGCGGCGTTGATGCGCTGGATCCACAGAGAGCGGAAGGTGCGCTTCTTCACCTTGCGGTCGCGATAGGCGTACTGACCGGCCTTCTCCACCGCCTGCTTGGCGATGCGGATGGTGTTCTTTCGGCGTCCGTAATAGCCCTTAGCCTGCTTGAGGACCTTCTGGTGACGGGCATGATTGGTGACGCCACGTTTTACACGGGACATGTGTCGGTGCTCCTTAGCGTTTCATCTCGTCTCTCGGCCCATTCGGGCGCGAGCCCCTGCCTTAGCGGGCGTAGGGGAGGAAATTTCTCTTCACGACTTTGGCGTCTTCGTCGGAGAGGACCATGGTCCCCCGGGCATTGCGGATGAACTTGTTGGTCCGCTTGATCATGCCGTGACGCTTGCCGGCGGCGAGGCTCTTCACCTTGCCGTTGGCCGTGACCTTGAATCGCTTCTTGGCACCGCTCTTCGTCTTGAGCTTGGGCATTTGGCTTCCTTCTTTGGCAGGCTCTGGACGGTCCCAGGCCGGCGTTCTTGAAAAATTCCGAATAATGATGCTGGAAAGCATGTGAGCCGCCACGGCATGCCCTGCCGGGCGGCTCCTCGAAACGCGCGTTATAAAGGAAACTGCGCCTGAAACGCAAGCGCGGTCGCCGCGACCCGGGCCGGCGGCCTAACGGGGAGCAAGCACCATGACCATCTGCCGTCCCTCAAGCCGCGGCTCGGACTCCACCTTCGCAATCTCGGTGGTGTCGTCCTTGACCTTATTGAGCAGCTGAACGCCAAGCTCTTGGTGAGCCATTTCGCGGCCTCGGAAGCGCAACGTCACCTTGACCTTGTCGCCCTCCTCGAAGAACCGGTTCATCGACCGCATCTTCACGTCGTAGTCATGCGTGTCGATATTCGGCCGCATCTTGATCTCTTTGATCTCGACGGTTCGCTGTTTTTTGCGTGCCTCGGCCGCTTTCTTCTGAGCCTGATACTTGTACTTGCCGTAATCCAGGATCTTGCAAACGGGCGGGTTGGTGTTCGGCGAAATCTCGACGAGATCGAGCCCAGCCTCGTTTGCGCGCGCGAGCGCGTCTTCAATATCAACTACACCGACATTTTCGCCGGTAGCGTCAATGAGTTGGATTTCTGGAGTGTCAATGCCCTCGTTTGTGCGGGGGCCGCCCCGGTTGGGGGCCATCTTCATGGGCCGTCTTGCGATGTCTAAGTCTCCTTTAGTGTTGAAGCGCCCACGCCGCGGCGAGGCACGGGGCGCAGCAGTAAAACGAAGTTAGAAGCAGAAAGTTCTACAAGAAGGCGGCAATGTCTGACAAGTCACGCCGGAATTAGCTTTCGGATCAAGGTGCAGGAGATGCGGTTTGTGGCTGGGCCGCACGATAGGCGTTCACCGCAAGCGCAACGTAAAGGGCCGCAAGTCCGGTCAGCGCCATCAGCCAGCCCTGCCACATACCCCAAGCAAACGCGATGATGGCAAAGAAAGCCGCGACTTGGGCGAGTGCGAAACGCTGTGTCGCCAGAGGTAGACGTCCAAGAGACTGAATCACGACATATCCCGCCGCCATGAACAGAATCACGCCGACAGCCCCGAGTTCGTACCACGTCTGTAGGAAGGCGTTGTGCGCATGGGAGCCCGCACGCCAGCCGAACCCTTCGGTCTTGAAGTTCTTCCGCCATCCTAAGCTGCGATTCTCCGGCGACTGATCGATCTTGCGGGTAGACGAGCCGCCGATTCCGAGAATAGGCGCATGTGGGATTTGATCCGCCGTATAGGCCCAGAGCGTCACCCGGGCCTGCGCTGAGGGTGGCAGGTATTCGGATGTATGAAGCTCAGCCTTGTAAGCCATGGCTGCCAGCGGAATCACCAGGACGAATGCGAGGCACCAAACGAGCCACAGCGTTGTTCGCGTTGCGACGGGCCAGGGTGTCGCAAGTGCGAAGACGGCTATGCTCGCCACGAGACCAACTTTGGAGGAATCGTGGTCCGACAGCAGAACTGCCGCGGACGCGGCGATCAACAGCGCGCCGGCGATCACAAGGCGGATCCGTTTGGGAAGCCGGGTTAGGACGCAAAGTAGCGCGGGCCACAGAGCCAAGAGCATGACGGCAATCATGGCGTTGAGCTCACTGGGCGCGATACGTACGACCTTGCCCTCACGAACCTGGAAACCCTTGAGGCTGTCCGGTTGCGTGATAGGAAGGGCCTCATAGAGCGCCAAAGTCGCCAGGCGCCCCGAGATCGCCTCAAACAAGATAAAGGCAACGCCCACACCGACGGCTACTGCGAAGGCGGATGCCGCCATCCGCACTGAACGTTCTGGCCAGCGAGCGAGCGCGCGCGCCGCGCCGTAGCTCATGAGGACGATCACAACGAACCACGTGGCTGCGGTGCACGCCCGCTCCGGGTCGAGCGACCAAGTTGCGTTGACGAAGAGATAGGCGGCCGTCACCCCGAACACAGCGAGCGTCACGTCGATCCGATACAAGCCCTTGAGATGCCCGCCACGCGCCAGATCCAAGCCAACACAGCACAGAAACAGCACGATCAAAATCGCGACCGTCGTCTTTGGGACAAGTAGTGTCAGCAGGGGGCCAATGAAGAACAGCGAGCGGATGATCGCGGGCTCTCGCCGGAGTGCGAGGTTGGCAAGGTGCCGCATGGAGATTCCGGTGTCGCGACGTCGGCGCGAGCGCGCCGAACTGCCGAGTTAGGGACGTGGTCAGTCCCTATGCAATAGCACCCTAAGGGCTCGCCCGAAAGCTCCTGCTACGGCAAGGTGTAGACAACACTTTGTTCGGCGTCCGCCCAATCAGCACGCGGACGATGCCGGGCGGAACGCTAAGCGAGCGAAGCGGAGTTCTGTTGCGGGGCGGTCTTGCCAGCGTCGAAGTACCCCCAGCGCCGCTGAAGTCTTCGCGCGATCTGGTGCACAAACCGAAGTGCCTCATTGCTCAGGAAACTAGAAGTGCCGGTTTTGAGCGCAATTGGTCGCACCGTGGCGGTCTCGTGTCGGGCCTCTCGCCACGTCTCCCACAGTCTTGCATCGATCCGGTTTTCATCCTGGATCTTGGCCACAGCGCTCTTGGAGAGCACATCGAGAGTAAGTGGCGTCCAGCCGGTGCTATGCGCCAGATCCGTAACGCAGTTGCGACGCGGCGCATTGGGCGCAACATCAAGCCGGTCTCCGAGCGCCATTAGTAGTTCGTCGCAAAGCGTGTAGTCTCCAACGAACCAGAACATGGACAAGAAAGCATTCGCGAGGTCGTACTTGTCCTGATCGGACAGGCTCGCAATCTGAACCCAGTTGAGCTCAAGAAAATTGTTCAGGATGTAGTGGGTAACGAAATTGCGACGCATTGCCCCGTACGCCAAGCCGACGCCGTAAGGTTGTAAACCTTCGTTTATGTAGCGGGTCATACGGTAGTTGTAATACGACACAAAGTGGCTTGCTGGGTCGCGCAGCAACAGGCTGCGTTTGATGAGCCGGTTCTGAAACAAGCCGTCAAACGACATGCCCAAGTGGTGGCCGCTCACGACCCGTGTCTCCTCGAGGTCCTGCAAGCGGGAGACATCGTAGCCTGTGACAAGCCGGCCTAGGCCGCGGCGGCGACGCAAGCGAAGATGCGCCCCTGGGGGCAACGCATTCGCCAAGTGCCGTTCGATCGTCCTGCCCGCACATTTGGGCACATGATAGACGAAGTGCACCGGCGGCGTATTCGCGCCGCGTGCAATAGGGCCATTTGCCTGCATTTTTGTCGAAAAACCCGGGAACATTCTTAAGAGATTGGCACCGTCATACTTAACAACTCCTTTAGGATGTTGGTTCCCAGCGAGAGAAGCTGCGCAGCACATGTGCCGGACCCCGAGATCAGGTTCCACAGAGATCGCGGCGGAACCGAGGCGAGAACGGGGCAACCTCCATCATGCACCGTACACAAGTTTTTGAAGAATTAGAATTGTGAGGAGGCGTTAAACCTTGCCGCGAGTTCCGTACCTAAGAGTTTGTCGTAAACGCCGAGCGTCGCCCGCTGCATATCCTGCAGGGCAAATCTGGCGCGGACATGCCTCCCGGCGCGTTGCCCGATTGCCGCGAGCGCCTCTGGAGACATGTTTAACGCTTCAGATAGGCGGGCGGCGAGCGCAGGCGCATCAGCTGCTGGGGTCACCCAGCCGGTGAAGCCATCGCCAGCGCCCCTCGGGACTACGTTTTCGCTTGCGGCGCCGACGTCGCTGACGATGACGGGGCAGCCTGCAGCCTGGGACTCAATGCTGGTGCGTCCAAACGTCTCGGCGCGTGTCGAAGCGATGATAGCGACGTCCGCGAGCGTGAAGGCCGCTGGAATGTCGTCGCAATGGCCCACAAGGCGCACGGCGTCTTGAAGCCCCACTGCGTCAATCTTGGCCAGAAGCTCGGCGCGATAGCCTTCGCGCCCTTGCGCGTCGCCGGCCAAGATGAAGACCGTGTCGCCAAGCTGGCCTCGGTCCCTCAGCTGTCGCGCAGCGTCGATCGTGTATCTATGCCCCTTCCAACGGGTCAGCCGCGCCGCCTGCAGGACGACGCGCTGGCTATCGTCTAGGCGCCACGTCTGTCGTAGCCGGGCAACGCGCTCGGGCGCCACGTTGTCGGCATCGAAAGCCGAGACATCGAAGCCGCGGTAAATGACGTGCAAGCGATCAGGCGCGACCGGATACTGGCTGTTGATCAGGCCCGCCGTGAAGTTCGAGTTTGCGATCACCTGGTCACCGCGCGCCATGACGCTGTTGTAGAAGGTCTTGAGGCGGCTCCGTCCGCTATAGGCCCCATGATAGGTGGTCACAAAGGGGCGGCCTGTCCGGCGCGCGGCCAGATAGGCGCTCCAAGCCGGCGCGCGGCTGCGGGCGTGGAGTAGCGCGACATCCCGCTCTTCGACGATTCGCGCCAGGCGCCGTGCGTTGGCAAAAACCGTCAACGGGTTCTTGCTGGCGACGGGAAGCGCGATCATCTCGCCGCCGGCCTCGGTAAGGGCAGTTGCCAAACGGCCCCCTTCGGTGGCAACCAGAGCCTTCGCTCCGGCTTGGGTGAGCGCAGCCGCGATCTCGACGGTCGATTGTTCGCTGCCGCCGGTCTCAAGCCGTGGCACGACCTGCAATATGGTCACGTCCGACATCGCGTCGTTTCAATCCTCAAATCCCAGAGCAGGGGCAGCCCGCAAGATGGACCAGCAAGAACCACATTTTATGGAGATTGGCCAAGGGGATCGTCGCCGTCGCATCGGCTATCGCTTCGATGCCGGCGCTTCGGACACAAGTCCAGCCGTCGTTTGGCTCTCCGGTTTCCTCTCGGATATGGCGAGCACAAAAGTCGTCTTCTTGAGCGAATGGTCGGCCCAAAAAGGTTACGCCATGCTGCGCTTCGACTATTCGGGCCACGGCGTCTCCGGGGGCGATATCGAACAGGCCTCGACGGGCGCGTGGCTGGAAGAGGCGGAAACGATGCTGGATCTCGTGGGCGAGCGGCCGGTGGTTTTGGTCGGCTCATCGCTCGGCGGGTGGATATCGCTGCTTCTCGCGCGCAAGCTCGCGAAGCGCCGCGATGCACGGCTGAAGGGCCTCGTGCTCATCGCGCCGGCGTGGGACATGACCGAAAAGCTCATGTGGGAGAAGATGTCGGGCGAGGCGCGCCATGCCGTGCTCAACGAAGGCGTCTACTACGCACCATCCGACTACGACGATCCATACCCCATTACCAAGACCCTCATAGAAGAAGGCCGCAACCATCTGTTAGCGGCGGGCAATATCCCTGTGAACGCGCCTGTGCGCATCTTGCAAGGCATGAAAGATGACGATGTACCGTGGCAGCACAGCGTCGCACTGGTCGATCTCTTGGCCACAGACGATGTGGACCTGACGCTGGTCAAGAACGCGGGTCACCGCCTCTCGGAGCCGGAAGACCTAAAGCGCCTGGCCCGCACGATTGAGGCGTTGATTGAACCCCAGCTTGGCTAAACTTCACGGTTTCAGCGCCGCCAGCCCCTCGCGAAAGGTTGGATAGCGAAGCTTCACGCCGAGCTCGGATTTGATGCGTGCATTGCCGATCTTGCGGCTGCCCTCGTAGAAGCTTCGCACCATGGGCGGTAGGTTGGCGTCTTCGAAGTCTATTTCCGGTGGCGGCTCCATGCCTATCATCCGGGCCGCATAGGCCACCACGTCACCAGGCGCCGCTGGCTCGTCGTCGGCGACATTGTAGATAGCGCCCGCGCGCGGCTGTGCGATGGATGCCTCTAGGACGCTCGCTATGTCGTCCACGTGGATGCGGCTGAAGACCTGTCCTTGCTTATTGATGCGCCGTGCGGTGCCGGCTTCGAGCTTGTCGAACACGCTGCGGCCCGGCCCGTAGATCCCGGCCAAGCGGAAGATATGCACAGGTACACCGGTCTCGGCACCGAAATCGAGCCAAGCCTGCTCGGCTGCAACCCGTGCTTCGGTGCGGGCGCTGTTAGGCTTGGGCGGCGTCTCCTCGCTGACCCACGCGCCCTGCTGGTCACCGTAGACCCCGACGGTCGACAGATAGCCGACCCACTCCAGGCTTCCGAGCTCCGCGAGTATCTCCGCATAGTGAGTCAGCACGTGGTCGCCATGACCGTCATTGTCCTGCCGGTTGGGTGGAATCGAGTGCAGCAAATGCGTCGTTCCCGCCAGGAGCCGGTCCACGTCGGGGGAGGGCTCGTGGCCGGAGAAGCCGGCCGCTTCGAAGCCCTTTGTCCTCAAGGCCTCTCGCTTAGCTTGGTCCCGTGCCGTTCCGGCCGCAGACCATCCGCGCGCCAAAAGACGCGGCGCAAGTTCCTGCGCGGAATACCCAAATCCGAAGGCGAATAGCCGGCTCATGTGGTGAGCGCTCCGCCGTCATCGAGCCATTCGGCGCGGACGTTGGCGTCCGTTTCCACGTCGAGCCGCGCAGAGCATAGTGTTTCCGAGAGCTCAGGGTCGAGGCGCCGGAGGGCCCACGCCGCCATGGCTCTGACGAGCGGGGATACATCGTCGATCAGCGCTTCGACATGCGGGACAAGCGACGGGTCACCCGAGTTACCCGCAGCGATCAGGGCGTTGCGCACGAAACGGTCGCGCCCCGTTCGCTTGATGGGCGTGCCACGAAAACGCGCGCGGAAGCTTGCATCGTCCAAGCGAAGAATCTCGGCAAGCGGCGGGTCGTCCGTATCCGGACGAATTGCCAAGCGCGTTTCGCGACCGATCTGCGCGAACTTGTTCCACGGACACACGGCGAGACAGTCGTCGCAGCCATAGATGCGGTTTCCCATCGCAGAACGAAACTCGCGGGCGATGTGCCCCTTGTGCTCGATGGTGAGGTAAGAGATGCAGCGGCGCGCATCGATCTCGTAGGGCGCGGTAAACGCCTTTGTCGGGCATACATCAAGACAACGGCGGCAGGCACCGCAATGGTCGATTTCAGGCTCATCCGCTTCGATCTCCGCAGTGGTGAAAATCGATCCCAGGAACAGCCACGAGCCAAAGTCGCGTGACACCAAGTTCGTGTGCTTGCCCTGCCACCCGATTCCCGCCTTTGCTGCAAGCGGCTTTTCCATCACGGGCGCGGTGTCGACGAACACCTTCACCTCGCCCCCGATAAGGGCCTGGATCTGCCCGGCGAGCTGCTTGAGTTTTCCTTTGATGACGTCGTGGTAATCGGCGCGCTTTGCGTAAATGGAGATCGCGCCGCGAGACGCGTCCTTGAGAGACTCAAGCGGGTCGCGGGCATCGCCGTAATTCATGCCGAGCACAATGACGCTGCGCGCGTCGGGCCAGAGCGCCTTAGGACTCCCGCGGCGCATCGCCGTATCCTTGAGCCAAGCCATGTCGCCTTCACGCCCCTCCGCAAGGAAGGCGTCCAGCGCAGCCCCAACGCTGTCAGGCATATCGGCGCTGGTGATGCGCATGGCGTCGAAGCCAAGCGCCGTGGCGCGTTGGGCGATCAGGTCCTTGAGCGCGCGATCCATTACTGGCACCACGGACGCGGCGCCTTGGGCAGTGCGCCCCTTGCGTTGAGCGGGGACTTCAGAAATCGAGGTCGGCATAGGTTCCCGCCGGGGTGAAGCCAGCGACACGATCTTGCAGCAGCGGGCGAAAAGAGGGGCGGGACTTCACGAGCGCATACCAGTTCTTGGCCGCCTCGAACGCCTCCCAAGGCACTTCGCCGATATAGTCCAGCGCCGACAGATGCGCGGCCGCCGCCAAATCTGCAAAGCTCAGTGCATCGCCCGCCAGCCAGCTGCGTGTCTCCGTCAAATGGCCGATATAGGTCATATGATACCGCAGATTTTCGCGCCCTGCCCGCATTGCATCCATGTTCGGGGAGCTGCGTTGGGGTCCGAAACGCCGAAACACCTTTTCCACGACGAGGTAATCGGTCACTTCTTGGTAGAACTTGTGATGAAACCATTCCACGAGACGGCGCGCTTCCGAACGGTCAGCCGGATCGCCCGGAAAGGGATGGAACGCCGTGACGGGACGCTCGTCCATTGTATCGGAGAGCCATTCGGAGATGGGGTAGGCGCCCGCAATGGGCGCCCCTACGTCGGGAACAAAGACTGGCAGCGTCCCTGCGGGGTTCAAAGCGAGGAATTCGGGCCGCCACTCCCAGGGTTTTTCTTCCGTCAACTCGAACTCAACCCCGCATTCGGCAAGGGCTAGCCGGATTGACCTGGAGAAGGCGCATAGCGGATGGTGAAGAAGATTCGCCATGGTTGGCTTCGATGGCTATTCGTTCGAGAAACGGGGTCGGTGGGAATTGGGCCCGGCGGAAATGAATCGCGCCAAATGCGAGAGCCTCGTATAGAACCTGCGGCCTAGGGGAACAAGCGGCACGACGCAGGCCGCGCGATGGGGATTGGGACCATGACCATAGAGCAGATCATCGTCATCGCGGTGGTTCAGGGAATCACCGAGTTCCTCCCGATTTCCTCATCAGGTCATCTGGTCCTCGTTCCTTATCTGCTTCACTGGCCGGACCAAGGCCACTTCGTGGACGTCATGGTGCATGTAGGCACCCTGTTCGCAATTCTCATCTATTTCTGGCGCGACGTGTTGAAGCTCATCGTCGGCGTCTTGGATCTCTTCCGGGGCAAGGTCACGCAGGACGGCAAGCTCGCGATCTACATCGTTCTGGCCACGATCCCAGCAATCGCATTTGGGCTGTTCCTTAGGAAGTTTGGCCTCGGCGATCTAGAGCGCAGCGTCACAGTCGTTGCGTGGAACACTGTGCTCTACGGCATCTTGATGCTGATCGCCGATATGGTCGGCAAGCAAGAGAAGACCATCGAGAACATGACCCTCAAGGCCGCGTTGTTCATCGGCGTAGCCCAGGCTCTGGCCCTCATCCCGGGCACCAGCCGCTCGGGCGTCACCATGACCGCCGCGCGTTTCTTGAACTACACCCGGCCCGATGCCGCCCGGTTTTCCTTCCTTCTGGGCATTCCCGCCATTACCGGGGCCGGTGTCCTTACGGTCGGTGAGGCGCTGGCGGCAGGCGACACGATCACCATGGACTCGGTCTATTGCGCGATCCTGACCTTCTTCGCAGGTCTCGCGGCCATCGCCTTTCTGATGGCCTTGTTGCGCCGGATTAGCTTCCTGCCGTTCGTGCTGTATCGCATGGTCCTCGGCGGATTCCTGCTCTACATGATCTACTCGTAAGAGCCGCATAGCCGCGCGCGAAGCCGGACGGGCGGGCGATGCCCTCCATGTTCGGCGTCTGCGAGGCGATGCTAAAAGGAATCAGCCGTTCTTAGGCTTGTAGACCGAGAACTGTCCCCGCGGACGGAATTGCTCCAAATAGTCCGGTACCACGCTGGCGACCTGAACCGGGTCGATACCGAGGCCCTGCAGCGTGCGGCCCGCCTTGATCGCCTCCTCACTGACCACGTTGTCGTTCTCAAGCAGACGCACCTGGTCGACGGTGAGGGGCGGGTTGGGCAGCCATTGCAGGAAGGCGCCTTGCAGTTTGGCGAGCCAGAAGGGCAGCGACACAAGCGGACGCGACCGCATCGTGTAGGCGTTCACGCGCTCCATGACGTCCTTCATGCTGAGCACTTCGGGCCCGCCGAGCTCGTAGGGCGCGTCCGTCTGCGTTCGGCCTTCGATGGCCGCGACCAGCGTCTGCGCCACATCGCCGACAAACACGGGCTGAAACTTTGTGTGGCCGCCGCCGATTAGAGGCAGAGCGGGAAACAATTGGGCCATGGCGCCGAAGCGGTTGAAGAACTCATCCTCGGGACCGAAAACCACCGATGGCCGTACGATCGTGGCCTCTGGATAGACGTCGCGAACACCTGCCTCGCCTGCGGCTTTGCTCCGCGCGTAGACCGACGGTGAGTCCTTGTCTGCACCAATGGCGGAGACATGAACGAACGTGCCCACGCCCGCAGCCTTCGCGGCCTCGGCGACGTTCCGTGCGCCTTCATCCTGAACGGTCTTGAAGGTCTGCTTGCCCGATGCGAACAGGATACCGACCAGGTTCACGACGGCGTCCGCATCTTCCGCCGCGGTGACGAGCGAGTCGGGAAAGCGGACATTGGCCTGCACCGGAACGATTTGCCCGACCCCGCCGAGCGGTTGGAGATGGCCCGCAAGGTCGGGACGGCGGCACGCAACCCGGACACGAGCGCCCGTGCGGGCAATGGCCCGGACGAGGTGGCGCCCCAGAAATCCGGAGCCGCCATAAACGGTTACCAGTGCTCGGTTGTTCAGTGTGACACCCACGGTCATGCCTCATCTCTCGTCGCGCTCATCTCGCAGATGCAACATGCCACGAACATGCGCCACCTTGAAGGCGGTTCTTCGTCCCAAATTCAACGGTTCGTAGGAATTGACATTGCACAACACCAATCGTACCTGAACGAATTCAAGCCCAGGTGGCGGAATTGGTAGACGCGCTAGCTTCAGGTGCTAGTGCCCGTATGGGCGTGGAAGTTCGAGTCTTCTCCTGGGCACCAACTTCCGGCTTGTCGCGGTTAGAGCGATGGGCATGTCAGTCGGCGAGAAGGGTGCGATGGCATCCGTCTGGAAAGACGCAATTGAACCAGTCTTCGACCGTTGAACTCTTCAAGGGCGACTTGCCGAAGGGGCGGTTTGCCGCCAAGGCGATCGCGGTCGACACCGAGACACTCGGTCTCAACCCCCATCGCGACCGTCTATGCCTCGTCCAACTCTCCGACGGCGATGGAACCGCAGCTTTGGTGCAGATTTCGCCCGGCGACGATGCGCCGGAGCTGAAGCGGCTGCTCGCCGATGAGAGCGTATTGAAGATTTTTCACTTCGCACGGTTCGACGTGGCCGTGCTCAAGCAGTATCTCGGCGTCGAGACCGCACCGATCTACTGCACCAAGATCGCCTCGAAGCTCGCGCGCACCTACACGGACCGGCATGGCTTGAAGGATCTCTGCCGAGAGCTCCTTGGTATAGAGCTCTCCAAGCAGCAGCAGTCCTCGGATTGGGGAGCGGAGACGCTAAGCCCCGAACAGCTGAGCTATGCGGCGAGCGACGTGCTATACTTGCACGCGCTCAAGGAACGGTTGGATGAGATGCTTGATCGCGAGGGGCGCGCTGGCATCGCGCGGGCCTGTTTCGCGTTTCTGCCGGTGCGGGCCGAGTTGGACCTCATGGGCTGGTCCGAGATGGACATCTTCGCCCACTAGACCTTGCGAAATTCCGCGGGATGTCGAGGGCGAGGGTCGCAATCTGATCAAAGTCCTGCGGCTAGCTACCTAGGAACTCCGACCACCCCAAATCATGAGTGGAGCCAGGTGCGCATAAATTGGCAAACGTAATGGGATACGAGGCGAATGCTGCAGGCGGGCGCTCACGCCACCGCGTTCGGACCGCCGATGAGCGTGCCCGAGCGATGCGAAGTGCCAGGCGTCACAGCGCCGTGGTCCGTATCCTGCGCAATTTGCTGCCCGTGCTCGCGGTGCTCGTGCTGGGCGCCTACTTCTTCTCCACACGGATGAACGTCCATGTAGGGGGCATCGCCGCCAGTATTGATGGTCTCGAAGTGACGGACGGTGCCTTGCGGATGCTGAATCCGACCATGCGCGGAACGGACAAAAAGAACGGGGACTACGTCATAAAAGCCGACTACGCGGATCAGGATGTGGAGAAGCCCAACCTCGTCAAACTGACCGCCATCAAGGCCGACGTGAACAACAAGTCCAACGGGAATTGGTCACGCATGCGGGCCGTTCGAGGCAAGTTCGATTCCAAGAAGGAGCGGCTCATTCTGAAAGACAGGATCACGCTGGCCACGAGCGCTGGTCTCACTGGCGAGCTGTCCTATGCCACAATCGACATGAAGAAGCAGATCCTGCGTTCGCATAACCCCGTCAAACTCGATCTACCCAACGGGACGGTCCGGGCAAATGCAATGACCCTCTATTCCGATGAAAATACCATCGTCTTCCGTGGCAAAGTTGCCGTTCGCATTGAACCTCAAAACGCAAAGGCTGCCGCCTCCGCGCAGCAACCGAGCTCCACCGGCGTGGCTTCTCAGGTCGCTGAGCCAATCGTCACGGATGCCGCTCCCGCTGGGGCAGTGCAATGAGGGTCGTGTCCGCCGCTTGCCTCGTCCTGGCCGTCGCATCAGCCGGAATACTCCTGATTGAACCGGCCTCCGCGCAGGAGGTGAAGGACGCCTTCAAGGGTTTGTCGAAGAATTCTGACAAGCCCATCGACATCTTCTCCGACACACTCACAGTCTACGACGAGCGAAAGCTTGCTGTATTCCGCGGTAATGTCCGGGCTAGCCAGGGCACCTCCACCCTGCAGGCAGCCCAGCTCGACGTTCACTATGTCGGTGGTGCCAAGACATTCGCCGGCGGGCCCGAACAAAGACAAGCCGAGACCCAGCGGCAACCTAACGCCACGTCGAGCGCGGGTCCCGATTCGCAGATCAAGATGATCGAGGCACGCGGCAACGTGGTAGTCAGCGGCGAAGACAATCAGACGACGACGGCGGATACTTTGGTTTACGACGTTCCGGCTCAGAAGGTGACTGTGCGCGGCAACGTGGTGATCAACGCGCAAGAGGATCAAACGACGACGAGCGATTGGGCGATCTATGACGTCGCAGGCCAGAAGGCTGTCGTCGGCGGCAATGTGGTGCTCTCACAGGGTCAGAACGTGCTTAAGGGAGACCGGCTCAATATCGACCTAGCCACGGGCGAAAGCCGGTTCGAGAACACGGGTGGGGCGCAGGATGGAAGTCGACGAATTCGTGCCCTTCTCCTTCCCAAGGCAGAAAAGGATAAGCCGGCGAAGGACCAGAATAGGCAGTAGTCGCAGCCGGCAAACTGGTCACATCGTAAATGGCTCAGTTGAGTAGCCGCGATCGTTGAGCCAGTCGTCTGTGCATCTGAGGGTCCATTACGCGTCCGTGTGCCGCGCCGCACCATGGCCATGAATATCGCAGTATTGGGAACACTTGGATTATTGGGAAGACTTGGGTTTCTATAGGATTCCAACCGCGCTTTAGCCGATATTAACGCCAGGGCGCTTCAACCAAAGGGTGACAGCAGGAGTGGGCAAGGTGCTCTCGATACCGGGGCAAGTAACGGTCTCTGCGCCTCAGGATGCGTCCTCCGGGGCGCCGACTGCTCGCGCCCAAGGCGCTGTCGCCCGGCATGCAGCTGTACCAGCTCAGTCCAATCAGCCCGCCCATTTGGCGCAGGCTCCCCGCGAGGGCGCGGCTAGCCATCAAAACCAGGCTGTTCAGCATGAACAACCGGTCGCGCAGCCCGCCCCCCCGGCTGCGGGTCAGTCTGAGCCTAGGTTCCCAGCGGCCCAGCCGAACGCGCGCCCGGTTCACGCCGAACAACCTCCGCCCGCGCCACAGGAGCGCAATGAGCAGGGTGAGGGCTGGCTGTCCGTCCGCGCCATCGTTAAGAGCTTCAAGAAGCGGACCGTTGTCCGAGGCGTGAGCCTCGATGTACGGCGCGGCGAGGCGGTTGGGCTTCTTGGGCCGAACGGGGCGGGTAAGACCACGACATTCTACATGATCACCGGCCTTATCCCCGCGGACGAGGGCTCGATCATGATCGATGGGCAGGACGTCACGCGCCTGCCCATGTATCGCCGGGCCCGGCTTGGAATTGGCTACCTGCCCCAGGAAGCATCCATCTTCCGGGGGCTGACTGTCGAGGAGAACATTCTAGCGGTTCTGGAGACTGTGGAGCCGAATAGAAAGGCCCGCATCGAGCAACTGGACGCGCTTCTCGAGGAGTTTCGGATCACACGGCTTCGGAAATCCCCGTCCATGCGGTTATCTGGTGGTGAGCGGCGCCGGGTCGAGATCGCACGTGCGCTCGCCACGCGGCCGTCCTACATGCTGCTTGATGAACCGTTCGCCGGCATTGACCCGATTGCGGTCAACGACATCCGCGCGCTCGTGCGGCATCTCACGCAGCGTGGCATCGGCGTCCTCATCACTGATCACAATGTGCGCGAGACTCTCGACCTCGTAGGGCGAGCCTATATTATTCATGACGGCTCCGTTTTGACCCACGGGACCACCCACGAGATCGTCAATAATGACGACGTTCGGCGGGTCTACTTGGGCGACGACTTCAAAATCTGAGTACCTGATCGCGAGTGAGTTCCTGGATGGCGATCAACGCAAAGCTTGAAATGCGCCAGACGCAGAGTCTGGTAATGACGCCGCAGCTTCAGCAGGCGATCAAGCTTCTTCAGCTCTCGAATATGGAGCTGACCGCGTTCGTTGACGAAGAGCTTGAGCGCAATCCGCTCCTTGAGCGCGCCGAGACCGAAGATCCAATTAATCAGGCTACAGATTATAATGCGGACGGGAGGTCGGACGACAATCGAGACGTAGCGTCCAGCTCGCAAGAATCCGACAACTGGATTGATCTGGAGTCCGGTGGCGACACGACACGAACGGACGATCTCGACGCGGAGCCTACCGATGTATTCCCAGACTCCGAGGAGTTCGTGCCGGGTGCCGTGCTGGACAGCGGCTGGACCGGGTTAACGCAATCGGCGACGGGCGTCTCGGATGAAGGCGCGGACCTTGAAGCCTATGTCGCCGAAGTGAAGACACTGCAGCGTTATCTTGCAGAGCAGCTCGCATTGGCCTTCGCGGATCCCGCGCAAAGGATGATCGGTCAACACATCATCGATCTAACCGATGAGTCAGGCTATCTGCGCGGCGAGTTGGAAGCGTTGGCCGATCAACTCGGCGCACCGCTCGAGCTGGTCGAGGCTACGCTCCTGCGGATGCAAACCTTCGATCCGAGCGGGGTCTTTGCACGGGACTTGCGCGAGTGCCTCACGCTGCAGCTGAAGGAGCAGGACCGATGCGACCCGGCCATGGCCGCTCTAATAGATAACCTGCATCTGCTTGCGAGCCATGATCTCGTCGCCTTGAGGCGTGCAACGGGCGTTAGCGACGAGGACTTGGTCGACATGATCGGGGAAGTGAAACGGCTCAATCCCAAGCCGGGGCTGGAATTTGGCGCGTCGCCAGCGCAGCCTATCGTACCCGACGTGTTGCTGCGGACACTGCCCGACGGCAGCTATCACGTCGAACTCAATTCGGACACGCTACCGCGCGTCCTGGTCAATCAGACCTACTATGCGACGGTGACGAAGTCCCCTCTGGCCAAGGACGACAAGAGTTATCTCGTCGACTGTTTGCAAACCGCGAACTGGCTCGTAAAGAGCCTCGATCAGCGGGCGCGTACGATTCTGAAAGTATCGCAGGAGATCGTGCGTCAACAGGATGCGTTCTTAACATACGGTGTGCGCCACTTGCGGCCACTAAACCTGAAGACTGTTGCTGATGCGATTTCGATGCACGAGTCGACAGTGAGCCGCGTAACCGCGAACAAGTACATGGCAACCAACCGTGGCCTCTTCGAATTGAAGTACTTCTTTACCTCGGCAATCGCGGCCACTGGCGAGGGCGACTTCCACTCATCCGAATCGGTCCGGCACCGGATCCGTGAGATGATCGATGCAGAACCGGCCGAAGATGTCCTGTCGGACGACAAAATCGTCGAACGCTTGAAGGTGGACGGCATCGACATTGCACGGCGCACCGTGGCCAAATACCGCGAAGCTCTGGGAATTCCGTCCTCGGTGCAGCGCCGTCGGCAAAAGCGCATGGCACTTGCGGCAAGCGCCTAGCGACGCGCGCTATCAAAATTCGGGCATGTTTGGGTTTGACACCCTCCAAGCCGAGAGCTAGCTTCCGGCCCCTGCGATGGAGGTCATTGCTGTTTGGGCCGGGACTTTAGACACCCGATGCTGGCCTCGCTTCTCGTGGCGCTGACACCCTTGGGTGCAAGTCCGCGAGACATTAGCAGATCGTCCACGGATAATGACAGCGCAGCCAGATACCAGATAGACTTTTAGACTTCGTCAAAAGCGTTCCGCGTTTTCGTCCCGATTTGCGTTCCATCGTTTGAGCCGGTGGTCTCGGGCCTCCGGAGTTCAGGCCTCCGGTGTGGTGTGCGAGATAGAAGCGAACGGCCGGCGTGTGCCGATTGGAACTGACGCGCAATTGAAATCGTTTGTTGGTCCAAAGTTGACCGTGCCCGATGCGAGGCCCACAGGTGATCGAGGTCCACAGGTAATTGAAATGACTCTAGCTGATTTCATCACGCCCGATGCGGTACTCCCCTCCCTAAACGCAGCAGACAAGAAACAGCTCTTGGCGGCGCTTTCGATGCGCGCTTCCGAGCTCTGCGGGCTCCAAGAGCGGGATATTTTTGATGTTCTGCTACAGCGCGAACGTCTTGGCTCCACGGGCCTTGGCCAAGGGGTCGCGATTCCTCATGGAAAGATCGCTGGATTGACGAGAATTGTCGGGCTGTTTGCGCGGCTGGCCGAGCCGATCGACTTTGACGCGATTGACGAGGAGCCGGTTGCAATCGTCGTGCTCTTGTTGGCGCCCGAAGGCGCCGGTGCCGACCACCTAAAGGCGCTTGCCCGTATCTCACGCCTTTTACGCGACCGTGCTTCCGTGCAGAAACTGAAGT
>JASJEH010000069.1 GCA_030064755.1 Methyloceanibacter sp.
CCCGGTACGGGTGAGAACGGCACCGCCGCTTGAAGCTTCGGGTAGTAGTCACCGCCCGCGCGCATATAGGCCTCGGCCCAGCCATGGTCGAACACATATTCGCCTTGGCTATGGCCCTTGAGATAACAGGGCATGCAGCCGAGTAGCTGGCCTTTGTCGTCCTCAAACAGAAGGTGCTGAGGGAGCCAGCCCTTATCGCGCGCGGCGGATCCGCTTTCCTCAAGGGCTTTCAGAAAAGCATGGCTAACAAATGGGTTAGGTGGTTCCGTTGAAGTACTGTCTCCGCGCGCGCAGGCGTCCCAGTCGTCGGCGGGCACGTCGGCGATGCGCCCGGCGATACGCACGACTGCTTCTTGCGCACCCCCGTCTTCGGGGCCTTGCTCTTGAGGGCTATGACTATCCGGTTCCGTTGCTTCCATGCTGCCCATGATGCCCGGCTATCGGGTCGAACTCCAAGACAGTGCCGCAGGTGCCTCTCATCTGGACGCTAGGGCGCGATGCCTTCAAAGATCGGCGCGTCGGCATAGCGGTGCGCCTTCTCCAAGTCGGTCTCGTCTCTTACCGTCCAAGCCAGCAATGGGAGACCAACAACGAACTTAGCGAGCAGTGGCGCGACGGCCGGCAGCGCTTTGATATCGTACGCGACAAACTGGGGCCGTGCGAAGAGGGATGTGAGGAGATGCCGCATGGCGAAACGCTGCAGCGCCGAAAAGTTCGTTCTTGAGAAATCATCGGTGAAGCGGCCGGAGACCAGACCGCGGGGCAGGGCCGGTGCGTGTTCCCGGAAGGCGGCGACGGACTGAGGATCGAACGACATAACGGCTACAGGGCCTTTATAGCCGGCAAGTAGCTTGGCGATGTTTGCTTCGAAGGCACCGTTCCCCCGGAAACTGCTTTTCACCTCGAGCAGCAGTGGGACGGTGTCGCCCACGAGTTCTAGCAGGTCGGGTAGCGAGAGAATCCGATCCCCACCGTCCTTGAGTGGAATTGACCGCAAGGTGTCGACATCGAGCGCAGTGACAGGACCGCTTTCGTTCGTCAGGCGATCGAGGGTCGCGTCGTGAAACACCACAGGCATGTCGTCGGCTGCACGCTGCAGGTCCACTTCGACGGCGGTGCCCTTGCGCATAGCCGCCTTCACCGCCGAGACGCTGTTCTCGGCGATCCCGCGTGTGGCGTCGTGGAGCCCACGATGTGCAATCGGCCGCTTCAGCCAGTAGAGCTCACCCATTCATCCCCTTGTGGCGCGCCCAGGGCCGGCGCACCTAGTCTATGGCAAAGATTGCATCGATTTCGACGGCCGCATTTAGCGGTAGGCTCGAACAGCCGACGGCTATGCGCGTGTGGCGGCCCTTGTCCCCGAGGATGTCCGCCAGCAGATCCGACGCGCCGTTGATCACCTTGGGATGATCGCCAAAGTCCGGCGCAGCGCAAACGAACCCGCTCAAGCGCACGAGCTGTGTAATTCGGTCAAGGTCCCCGAGCGCCAGCTTGGCTTGAGCGAGTACGTTCATCGCGCAGAGGCGCGCCGCGGCCTGTCCGTCCTCCAAGGTCACGTTGCCCCCGAGCTGACCCTTGATTGCCATCGCGCCGTCCTTCATGGGCAACTGGCCGGAAATGAAGAGTTGTCCGTTCGTATGGACGAACGGCACATAGCTCCCGATCGGCGGCTTTGCTTCGGGCAGTTCGAGGTCCAACGCCTCCAGTCGCGCTTCGATCAGTCCTGCCATTATTCCTCCAACACCGGGCGTTACGGTTACAGTTGAGCAAAAAGGCTTACCCCGCAAGGCTCGCTGTATAAATACCTGCCCATGGCCTGGCAGCGCCTCCTTGCCGGCCACCTTTTCGCCCCTCTTGCCGGGCCGCAGCGATAGTGACAAGAATGACGGCCGGAGAGGACCTGAATGGGTCGCGGACCTCTAGCCAAACGTGAGAAGGCTGAACAGACTATGCGGGCCAAATACCGGTGGCTGTCATTCCTGGTTTTGCTCAGCGCTTTGGGCGCGTCTCATGAGACCTGGGCGATCGGCGCCGGTCATTTGGCGCCCCATCGTGCAGTTTACGAGATGTCTCTTGGTGAGGCGCGCTCGGGCTCCGGCATCACATCCTACGATGGCAGGATGGTCTTCGAGTTCACCGGGTCCGCTTGCCGAGGCTACTCTCTCAACACGCGGTTGGTCAGCCAAATGACCGATACTCAGGGTGAGACGATTCTTGCCGATGTGTGGTCGTCCACCCGAGAACAGGGCGACGGCAAAACGTTCCGTTTTCACTCCTCGCAGCGGCTGAACCACCGTCTCGACGAAGCAACCATGGGACGAGCTATTCGCGGCCGGTCCGACGAAACGATTACCGTCAAGCTGACGCAGCCCGCCCGCGAAGAGTTCAACCTTTCCGGTCCAGTCCTTTTCCCCACGCAACACAGCATCGCTTTGATCGAGCGAGCGGTCACGGGTCAGAAGGTCTTTCAGGCCAAGGTCTATGACGGCACGGAAAAGGGCCAGCGCGTCTTCGATACAACAGCTTTCATTGGGCGTAAGGTTCAGCCCGGCGCGGACGCAGGTCAGCTCGAAGAAACAGCCCAGGATACTAAGCTCAACGGATTAGCCTCTTGGCCCATCTCGATCGGCTACTACGATCTAGGGGAAGGCGACCTTACGCCGAGCTACCAGATCGACTTTCGGCTTTACGAGAATGGTGTCAGCCGAGACCTACTCATCGACTACGGTGAGTATACCGTCGAGGGACGGTTGAGCTCTCTTGAGTACTTAAAGGAAAAGAAGTGTAAATAGTCACGGTGCAACAAGCCGGCCGGGCGTCCGCCGTGGGCGACATCGAGGCTCTGATGTTGGCCAAACCCTGTGAGCGATCAAGGGCTTCCAAAGTTTCCCGTTCCGCTTCAGAGTTTAGTTACAGGTTCAAGGTGATATTGCCCAAAACCATAAGGGGCGATGACACCATGTTTTGGAGGACACGATCTATTTCCGTCGAGGCTGCAACGCCCGACCATGGCTTCCTACAGGCGCCGGTGGCCTCCTTTGAGCGCACGCCAGCAGTCGCGCCAGCAGCCTTGTCTGCGAGCAGCGATCCTGTCGCCAACCCAGACGAAATAGACTCGCCGGGACCAATGCCGATGACGAAGACAGTGCTGATTGTCGAGGACAACGAGCTCAACATGAAGCTCTTCCACGACCTCCTTGATGCACACGGCTATCAGACGCTTCAGACCCGTAACGGTGTCGAGGCTCTTGAGCTTGCACGCGAGCATCGTCCGGATCTCATTCTGATGGATATTCAGCTCCCTGAGGTCTCGGGTCTCGAAGTCACGAAGTGGCTGAAAGAGGACGATCAGCTGAGAGACATCCCAGTCGTTGCCGTCACGGCTTTTGCGATGAAGGGCGACGAGGAGCGGATCAGGGAAGGGGGCTGCGAGGCCTACATCTCCAAGCCTATCTCTGTGATGATGTTCCTCGATACGGTGAAGCAGTTCATTGGAGAGGCGCGCTAGAGTTCATGACCGCGCGAGTCCTTATCGTCGACGATATGTTGGCTAATTTGAAGCTGCTCGAGGCGCGGCTTACGGCCGAGTATTTCACCGTGCAGACAGCATCCAACGGTGCCGATGCGCTTGAAACCTGTAGCCAAGACTTGCCCGATGTAATTCTGCTCGACGTCATGATGCCCGGCATGGACGGCTTCGAGGTCTGCCGGCGCCTGAAGTCCGACTTACGGACGCAACATGTTCCAGTCGTGATGGTTACGGCATTGGATCAGCCAAGCGATTTACTGCAGGGACTTGAAGCTGGAGCCGATGATTTTCTGACAAAGCCCGTGAACGATCTGGCACTGATCACGCGCGTCAAGAACCTTGCGCGTCTGAAGCTCCTTACGGATGAGATGCTCATGCGGGCGAACACCGAGGAGCAGATGGGCAATGCCGCCTCGCTTGGCGAAGGCGTGTTTTCGGCGGGTGGGACTGGCCGCATTCTTCTCGTCGAGGATCGGGAGGGTGCCGCCTCCCGCATTATCGGAGCATTGAAGCCCGACAATGACGTGGTGCACATGACGGGGCCGGAGCAGGCGTTGCTTTTGGCGCCATGCGAGGACTTCGACTTGCTCATTGTCAGCCTGAATCTTCAGGATGCGGATGGCCTGCGATTGTGCTCTCAGTTGCGCTCTCTCGATCGTACGCGGCATTTGCCGATCATGATCGTGGTGGAACCGGGTGAGGAAGCCCGGCTGCATCGCGGCCTCGATATGGGCGTCAACGATTATGTTGTGCGCCCCGTCAATACCGGTGAGCTTCTCGCGCGCGTTCGTACGCAAGTGAAACGCAAGCGCTATTCCGACTATCTGCGGTCGCGGCTCGAACAAACCGTTGAATTGGCAGTGCTGGATCCGCTTACGGGGCTTCACAATCGCCGCTATCTGAGTACCCATCTCGAGACGCTTTTCGAAGAATCCGCGCAACGCGGCAGAGCTCTCTCCGTGCTGTTGATCGATGTCGATCACTTCAAGTGCATCAACGACACCTACGGGCACGACGTTGGCGACGATGTCCTGCGGGAACTGGCCCTGCGTCTTCGGCGCAATATTCGGGGTATTGATCTTGCCTGCCGCCTTGGAGGTGAGGAGTTTGTTGTGGTCATGCCGGATACGAGCATCGAAAGCGCCTTTCTGGTTGGCGAACGCCTCCGGCAGTGCATTGCGACCACGCCGTTCATCGCCGGCGCGCAGCACAAGGCTGTCAACGTCACGGCCAGCATGGGGGTAGCGGCACTCGAGTATGAGGAAGATACGCCCGGGCTAATACTGAAGCGTGCGGACCAGGCGCTTTACTGCGCTAAGCGGGACGGACGGAACAGGGTCGTCGCCGACGCCGCATAGGGCTATCGGCATTAGCGTCTCTTTCGCTTGTCAATTGTCCCCTGGACCTCTGTGGCCCGAATCACTTCATCAGCCCCTAAACGACCAATTCGGCCATTGGGAAATGCAGATTCGCCCGGTTAGAGACTTGATGTCTCGACTGAGTGCCATCGCTTAACGCTTTACACTGGCTGAGATTTTATCGTATTAATGAAGAAGCAACGATTGATTTGGTTCCCGTTGCGGTCGTTTTTATGCTTTGAGTTAGTTCCATATGCGCCAAGTGGGAGGCGTCTAGAGGAACAAGGACACAAGGCTGTAGCGCCTCAGTGGCCCTTTGTTTCATCCTTCCACCAGTGAACAACCCTGCGGAATGCTCAGGTCCGCCGCATCTCCTGCGTCCGTGGGGTTTGGCCGGTCGGGGCGCGGTAGAGTGGCCTCCTCGTTAGCGCCGCGTGTCGACCGGCCACCACCTTTGGCAGACGCTCTTCTCGAATCGGGCACTCAACAATTTGCAGAATGTAAAGAGACGGTGCGCTGGGCGCGGTGAGGCTGCTTGAGCGCGCCATTGGAGGTCATACGCGGGCACTCGGCGGACTGGCCCACGGCCTCGCGTAGACGCTACTTGATCTTGGCTTCCTTGAACTCGACGTGCTTTCGTACGACCGGGTCGTACTTCTTGAAGACCATTTTTTCGGTCTGATTGCGCGGGTTCTTCTTCGTGACGTAGAAGTAACCGGTTCCGGCGGTGCTCAAGAGCTTAATCTTCTGGGTGACGGGCTTCGCCATTGTCGTCCTCGGATAGAATCTGTCGGGATAGGTTGCGCAGCACCGCTCGGGTCCGCGTCAATTTGCGCGCAACCTAATGTCTCGCGGCCGGAAGTCAAGCTGAGCTGCACGCTAAGTCGATGGCGGTGCCAACCGATCGCCGATTTCTTCCTGATGGTTGGGATCGAAACCATGCATGCGCAGTGCCCATTGCAGCGCGACGAGGAACCCCTTCATTGGAGCGAGGCATGCCAGGGACAGAACGATCGTAAGCGGCAGCCAAATGGCCGCGTGTAGCCACAACGGGGGCGCGTAAGCCATTTCAACGGTTAGCACGAGGCTCACGATCACATGACCGATAATGACGATGGTGAAATAGGCGGGTGCATCGTCCGCGCGGTGGTGATGGAGCGCTTCGCCGCAATGGGAGCAATTGTCGGCCACCTTCAGATAGCTCGTGAAAAGCGGGCCTTCGCCGCAGGCTGGGCATTTCAACATCGTACCCCGCACAAGGGACTGCTGGAGGGGGCGTTCGCCCGTCGATCGGCCTGCGTATTCGGACATTTCTTTCCTTCCTATCTCATATAGCGGGCGTATGCCCTTGATTATCGGCGCTTCTTTGGCCGCCTGCCACGCGGTTTTCCGCGCAACTTGCCCCGATCCGCGACGCGAGGCCGCGCATTACCCCTAGTTGTAGCGATCCTGCGTCCTTCGCTCAATAGGTCAAAACGTAGCGCCCCCGCGGTTGGGATGGCCTCGACCAAGCTGACCTCGACCATATCCCCAAGCTGATAGGCCAGACCCGTGTCTTCCCCGACGAGGGCTTGGCGCACTTCGTCATGGTAATAGTACTCATGCCCGATGGCCGACGCAGGAACGAACCCGTCCGCGCCGGTCTCGGTTAGGCGGACGAAAAGTCCGGAGCGCACCAGGCCTGACACCTTGGCGTCGAACGACGCTCCGATACGATCCGCGAGATAGGCCGCGATCAGCCGGTCGACCGTGTCTCTCTCTGCGGCCATCGCGCGCCGCTCTGTATCCGAAATTGCACCCGAGATTTCTTCCAGCTCGTCGATCTCTTTGTCGGTGATGCCACCGTCACCAAGATCGAACGCGCGAATGAGGGCGCGGTGCACGACAAGATCGGCGTAGCGTCTGATGGGTGAAGTGAAGTGCGCATAGCGCCGAAGATTGAGGCCAAAATGGCCGAGATTGCGCGGGTTGTACTCGGCCTGGCTCTGGCTCCGCAGAACCACCTCTGCCACGAGCTCGGCGTTCGGCGATCTGTTTGTATCGGCCAAGATGCGGTTGAAGGCCGTTGGCTTTAGCGTTCCCGCCTTCGGCAACTTCATGTCGATTGTTGCGAGGAACTCACCGAGCGCGACGAGCTTCTCCTTCGAGGGCACATCGTGAATTCGGTAGATCAGCGGCGAGCGCTTGGTTTCCAAAGCCTCTGCCGCAGCGACATTGGCCTGGATCATGAATTCTTCGATCAGCCGGTGGGCATCGAGCCGGGGAGGTACCGCGATGCCCTTAACGCGACCCTTGTCGTCCAGCAAGATCTTGCGCTCCGGCAGATCGAGTTCCAGAGGACCACGCGCCTTGCGGGCCTTGTTCAAACTCGCATAAGCGCCCCATAGCGGGCGCAATACGGACTCGAGCAGCGGCGCCGTCGCATCATCAACGCGGCCGTCGATCGCCGCTTGCGCTTGTTCGTATGAGAGGCTCGCGGCCGACTGCATCAGACCACGGAAGAAGTGGTGTTTCTTCTTGCGTCCGTTCTTGTCGAAGACCATGCGAACAGCGAGACAGGGGCGGGGGACACCTTCCTTCAACGAGCAAAGATCATTGGAGATGCGCTCCGGCAGCATAGGAACGACGCGGTCCGGGAAGTAAACGGAGTTGCCGCGCTTGCGTGCCTCCTTGTCGAGCGCACTGCCTGGCGTGACGTAGTGGGCCACATCGGCAATGGCGACGATGACGATCCAACCACCTTCATTGTCGGGATCCGTATCCGGTTCGGCGAAGACCGCGTCGTCGTGGTCTCGGGCGTCCGCGGGATCGATGGTAATGAGCGGGACCAGGCGCAGGTCGACACGGGAGCCAAGTTGGACCTCCTGCGCCGCATCTGCTTCGGCGATGACGGCCGGCGGAAATTCGTCCGGGATGCTGTGGGCGTGTAGGGCGATCAGGCTGATTGCCTGCTGCGCCTCCGGGTTCCCGAGTCGGGCAGCGATCCGAGCCGTGGGAACGCCATAGCGGGCCGAGCGGGCGATCTCGAAGCGGACCAGTTCTCCGTCTTCGGCCTCACCCGTCGCGCCTTTCGGCACCGTCCACTCTTTCAGCTGCTTCTTGTCGATGGGGTCGATGACGCCCCGGCCCTCGGATAGGGACCGAAAAATGCCGAGGAGGCTGCGCGAGGTCGTGCGCGGCAGTTTCTTGATCGTTCGGGCGTGATAGGGGTAATCGGCGTCGGGTTTTTGCGGGGTGAGCCTGGCAAGCACACGGTCGCCCACACCGGGCATTTGGACAAGGTTGCCGCGGCCTTCGACCATGAGGACCCTCGGCATCGGCCCGTTTTCGTCGTCCCATGTCGTTGGTCTGGCGATAAACTCGCCGTCTTCATCGCGAGTGACAATTTCCAGCACGGTCACCGATGGCAGGACGCCGGCGCGGGTCAATTTGCGGCGCGAGCCGGCCAGCAGCCCGTCCTCGGTCATCTCGCGCAACAAGGCCTTCAGGGCGATACGGTCCGCACCCTTGATGCCGAACGCCCGCGCGATTTCACGCTTTCCCGCTTTGGCGGGCGTGCCGGCCAAGAATTCGATGATCTCCGTCTTGGAGGGGAGTCCTGTCCTTGCCTCGGCCTTGGACTTAGCGGCAGTCTTCTTTCGGGCAGGCTTTTTGGCGTTCGCCTTTTCCGTGGCAGCGCTCTTGTTGGACGAGGTCGTCTTCTTCGGTGAGGCCACTTTTGCCGCTTAACTCGCCGCCTCGTCGGCGGCCTCCTTAGAGGGCGCGCGTTTGCGCGTAGACTTCTTTGCGGCAGTCTTCTTGGCCGTGGATTTCTTGGCGGGCGTCTTTTTGGCGGCCTTCTTCGCAGTCTTCTTCTTCGCTGGGCCCTTGGCGGCGCGTGCGGCGATCAGCTCGATAGCTTCCTCAAGGGTAATGTCTTCAGGCGCGCGGTCCCGCGGGATCGTTGCATTGATCTTGTCGTGTTTGACGTAAGGCCCATAACGTCCGTTCAGTACCTGAACCTTGCCGCCAGCCTCGGGGTGCTCACCGAGTTCCTTGATGACACTGGCGCCGCGCTGTGCGCCCTTCGCGGCTTTCTCGGCCAGAAGCGTGATCGCGCGGTTCGCGCCAACTTCGAAGACTTCCTCAGGCGTGGACAGGCTCGCATATTTGCCGTCGCACTGGACGTAGGGGCCGAATCGGCCATAGCCAGCCGTGATGGGTTTTCCGGACTCCGGGTGAATGCCAACTTCGCGCGGAAGCGATAGGAGCGCGAGCGCCCGTTCCAAATCGATCGATTCAGGATCGGAACCTTTGGGGATGGAGGCGCGCTTTGGCTTTTCGCCGTCTTTCGCGTCGCCAAGCTGAATGTAAGGGCCGAAGCGTCCGGTGCGGATGCTGACTTCCAACTCCGTCTCCGGATCGAGCCCAAGGACCTTACCGTCTGCGAACGCCGCCTTTTCGCCGGTCTCCGCGAGCTGGCGCGTGTACCGGCAGTCGGGATAGTTCGAGCAGCCAACAAAGGCGCCGAACTTGCCGACCTTCAGGCTGAGCTGTCCATCGGCGCAGGACGGACAGGCGCGTGGATTGCCCTCGCCAGTATCCGGAAAGATGTGCGGTCCAAGCAGGTCATTAAGCGCGTCGAGGACCTGTGTGATCCGAAGATCGCCGATGTCGTCCACCGCGCCGATGAAGTCACGCCAGAAGTCGCGCAACACGTCTTTCCACTGAAGCTTGCCGGCGGAAATGAGATCGAGCTTCTCCTCCAAATCGGCGGTGAAGTCGTACTCCACATAGCGCTGGAAAAAACTCTCGAGGAAGGCCGTGACCAACCGCCCCTTGTCTTCGGGGAAGAGACGCTTCTTGTCGATGCGCACATAGTCCCGCTCCCGCAGCACGTTCAGTGTTGCCGCGTAAGTCGAGGGACGCCCGATGCCGAGCTCCTCCATCTTCTTGATGAGCGTGGCTTCGGAGTACCGGGGTGGCGGTTCGGTGAAGTGCTGTTTGGCTTCCACGGTGCGTGGGTCGAGGCTTTCGCCTTGGGCAAGCGCCGGCAGGGAACCGTCCTCGCCGACCGCATCGTCAACGCCTTCCTCGTAGATCTTGAGAAAACCGTCAAATCGGATGACCGATCCGGTGGCGCGGACGCCGTACGCCTTGCCGTCCGAACCGGCCACGTCGATATCTGCGGTCGTGCGTTCGATTTCCGCGCTGGCTGCTTGGCTTGCCAGCGTGCGTTGCCAGATCAGCTTGTAGAGCTTCTGCGCGTCCGGCTCGAGATAGCGCGCGACCTTGTCAGGCGCCTTACTGAAGTCGGTCGGGCGGATCGCTTCGTGCGCTTCTTGTGCGTTCTTTGCCTTCGAGGAGTATTGCCGCGGGGAGGGCGGAACGTAGCGCGACCCGTAGAGGCCGCTCACGAGCGACCGGACCTGGGAGACCGCTTCGGGCACGATCTGCACGCCGTCGGTTCTCATATAGGTAATGAGGCCTTCCGTGCTGCCCCCAAGATCCACGCCTTCATAGAGCCGCTGCGCCACCTGCATGGTTTGACGCGGGCTGAAGCCGAGCTTGCGCGAGGCTTCTTGCTGTAGCGTCGATGTGGTGAACGGCGCGGCGGGATTGCGCTTCTGGGACTTGCTCTCGATCTTCCCAACGGTGTACCGGCCCCCTTCAAGGGCGGCCTTCAGGGCCGTGGCCGTTGTCTCATCAGGGATGTCAAACTTGCCGAGTTTCTCGCCTTCGACCGAGAACAGTCGCGCTGAGAGCGTCTCGTTCTTGCCTGTCGCCAGGCTCGCCGTGATAGACCAATACTCCTGGGCAACGAACTTTTCGATCTCCAGTTCCCGCTCGCAGACGAGACGCAGTGCGACCGATTGAACGCGGCCCGCGGAACGTGCACCCGGAAGCTTGCGCCACAGGACAGGTGAAAGCGTGAAGCCCACGAGATAGTCGAGCGCCCGTCTGGCGAGATAAGCGTCTACTAAAGGCTCGTTGATCGCGCGCGGGTTCTGCATTGCGTCGCGGATCGCGTCCTTCGTGACAGCGTTGAACACGACGCGCTCCACGGGGATCTTGCCGAGTAGCTTCTTGCGCTCCAGCACCTGCAGCACATGCCAGGATATGGCTTCGCCTTCACGGTCCGGGTCGGTCGCCAGGATGAGCTTGTCGGCGCCCTTTACCGCTTGTGCTATTTCGTTGAGTCGCTTGGCCGACTTGGGGTCGACATCCCAGTGCATCTCGAAGTCGTTGTCGGGCAGCACTGAACCGTTTTTCGACGGTAGGTCGCGTACATGCCCATAGGACGCCAGCACCCGGTAATCTGACCCGAGATACTTGTTGATGGTTTTGGCCTTGGCGGGCGATTCGACGATAACGATGTTCATTGAGATGTCCCTAGCCGTGCGAGTGACGCGCGGCCAAGAGAGAAATTTCGGAATTGGCCCCCGAACTCGACGGCGAAAATGGTGACTCGAAGAGCCTCTGTCAAATTGGGGACAAGATCGATTGACAAGTTTTGAGTGCATATAATACTAACCCGCAACCTGAAGATGATCAAAAGTCTTGGGTGGCCAGGCGTTCGTAGCCACCATTCTCATGCAACAACGGAATTGTTCGCGGTGACGAGAAGCGGAGAAGGGAAACGCAGCGGCAGCGCCAAATCGCGGTCGCCACGGAAAGGAGACCCTGCTCCTGCCGAGGGCTTTGCATCGCGTCAGGAGGTAGCCGACTACATTGCGTCCCTTCTCAAGGACATGCAGCTACTGGCGCGACAAAACAGGATGCCGCAGCTCGCCTATCAGATTGGGGTGGCCCTAGAAGAAGCCAAAGACAAAAAGGTCACGCGCGGCTAGCTCTTGTCAGGGCTCAGTTAGCGATACGAGTTGGCGCGGGTGACGCTGCAGGCGCCCCGCGAGATCCAGTTCCAATAAGATAATGTGGACCTTCCGCGTCTCCAGGCCCGTGCAACGAATGATCTCGTCAATATCGATCGGGCTCGGGCCCAAGGCTTCGATCACCCGCTCGCGTTCGGTCGGAGCAATATCCGGGAGCGGACGCGGTACGTCTTGCTCCTCATTTGACGCGAGCTCATTTTGAGGACCGCTCATCGGACGCCCGAGTATCGGCGCGAGCACATCGGTGACGTCTGTCGCATTGGTGACCAGGGTCGCGCCCTGTTTCAGAAGGTTGTTTGTACCTGCTGCGCGCGGGTCGAGCGGACTTCCTGGAACCGCGAAGACCTCACGCCCTTGTTCGCCAGCGAGTCGTGCCGTGATGAGCGAGCCCGAGCGCTGCGCCGCCTCTATCACGACCACGCCGAGCGCGATGCCCGAGATCAGCCGATTGCGGCGCGGAAAGTCCTTCGCGCGTGGCGTATGGCCCGGCGGCATCTCGCCTATTAGAAGTCCGCGTTCGCTGATTGCTTCCTGCAGCGCCCCGTTCTCCGGTGGGTAGACAATATCAATGCCGCCGGCGACGACCGCGATCGTGCCGAGATCGAGGCTCGCGTGGTGGGCGGCCGTGTCGATGCCGCGCGCCAGGCCCGATGCAATGGCGAAACCCTCAAGACCAAGCGCGTTAGCGATCTGCCTGGTGAATTTCTGACCAGCCGCCGAGCCATTCCGCGCGCCAACAATCGAAACGATCGGCATGTCAGCCAGTTCGATGCGTCCTTTCACATAGATGAGGGGAGGCGATCCGTCCGCATGCGTTAGCGCCGGCGGGTATCCAGCTTCTCCTTGGGCAACAAGGCGCGCCCCGATGCGCTTTGCATGCGCAAGCTCCGCTTCGGCATCGCTGATGCTGCACAGACGGATGGCTTGCGACCGGCCTCCGCGCCGCGACAGGTCGGGCAGCGCATCGATCGCGGCCTGCGCGCCGCCAAACTGATTGACTAAGGCACGAAAGGTTACCGGGCCGACATTCTCGCTGCGTAGCAGTCGGAGCCAGGCAAGACGCTGGTTGTCGTTTAGCCGTCGTTTCGGTTCAGGTTTGTTGCTTGCTCCTGCCAATGCGCGATTCCTCACCCCGTCTTAGACGGGCGATGTTTTCTTTGTGACGAAAGTAGAGAAGGGCCGTCATCAAGCCAAAGAAGATGACCAAGGGCCATTGCCCCATCAAAGCGAGCCCGATCACGGTCGCGGCGCTTGCCGAAAGCGCGGACAGGGAAGAGTAGCGGGTGATCACTGCCACGAGTAGCCACACGAGACAGAACCCGATGGCTGCTGGCCAGTAGAGACCGAGCGCGACGCCGATATAGGTGGCAACGCCCTTACCGCCGCGAAAGCTAAGCCACGCCGGGAAGAGATGACCGAGAAACGCGCCAAGGCCGCCGGCCATGGCCCCGTAGTGACTAGCTATCACCCCACCCACAACAACGGCCGCGGTTCCCTTGAGGAGATCGAGCACTAGGGTCAGAGCCGCCAGCCCTTTGTTCCCGGTACGGAGCACATTGGTTGCGCCTATGTTGCCCGAGCCGATACTGCGGACATCGCCAAGCCCGGCGAGTCTCGTTAGAACGAGGCCAAATGGGATCGACCCAAGAAGATAGCCGACGACGAGGCTGAACAGCGTCGGCACGAGCATCAGCGGCGATGCCACAGACCAGTCGTCGAGCGGCATGCTTCCTCCCTCAGCCGTCGTGATACACGGGGCGTCCGGCAACAAAGGTCACCAGCGCACGCCCTTCGAACCGGGCTTCCTCAAATGGCGTGTTCTTGGACTTAGAGCGAAGCTCCTCGCGCGCGACGGTCCACGGCATTTCCAGATCGATCAGGGCGAGGTCCGCCGGCGCGCCTTTCATAAGCCGCCCGCCTGCAAGCCCCAAGAGTTCCGCAGGGCGCGCCGACAGTGCATTCAGCAAGCGATGCAGCGTGATCTCGCCATTGTGGAACAGACGCAAGCCTGCGCCGAGCATGGTCTCCAGCCCCACCGCACCATCATTGGCCTCGGCGAAGGGGCGCCGTTTGCCCTCCGCGCCGCGCGGATCGTGAGCGGATACGATGACGTCGATATCGCCGCGGGCCACGCCCTCAACCATGGCTTGCCGGTCGTCTTCGGATCGGAGCGGCGGTGTCATCTTGAAGAAGGTCCGGTAGGGGCCGATATCGTTTTCGTTTAATGTCAGATGATTGATGCTGACTCCACACGTGACGGGCAGACCGCGCGCCTTCGCGGATCGGATGACCTCAAGCGAAGCACGGCACGAGATTTGCGCTGCGTGATAGCGGCCGCCCGTCAGCTCAACGAGACGGATGTCGCGGTCGAGCACTATCGTTTCGGCTTCTGTGGGAATGCCGCGCAAGCCCAGCCGTGTCGCGACCTCGCCCTCATTCATGACGCCGTCTTTGGCCAAGTCAGCATCTTCGAGATGGTGAACGATGAGCGCATCGTAGTCCTTTGCATAGGACAGGACGTTTCGCATCAGCTTAGCGTTCGCGACGCTTGACTTGCCATTGGTGAAGGCGATCGCGCCCGCATCCTGAAGCAGGCCGAGTTCGGCCATGTCCGTGCCTTTCAGCTCACGCGTCATGGCGGCCATGGGGTGGACATTGACGAGCGCCGTATCGCGTGCGCGCCGACGTACGAAGTCCACCAGCGCCACATCGTCGATAACCGGATCGGTGTTCGGCATGCAGCAAATGGTCGTGACACCGCCAGCTGCCGCTGCGCGACTCGCGGTTGCCAAAGTCTCCCGATGCTCATGGCCCGGCTCGCCGCAGAACACCATCATGTCGATCAGTCCGGGCGTCACGGTGCGTCCGCCACAATCGAGGGATTCAGCACCCTCGATCGACCCCTCGGTGATGTGCATGCCAAGATCGGCGATTGTTCCATTGGCGACCAAAAGGCCGCCAAAGGCATCGAGCCCAGAGGCAGGATCAACCAGGCGCGCATTGACCAGCGCAAGAGGCTTGCGCTGGGGGCGGTGGGCGGCTTCGATCTCTGTTTCCCTATCCATGGCGGTCATTCGTTCGGAAGATGGCGTGCGAGGGCCTGCAGGACAGCCATGCGCACGGCAACGCCCATCTCGACTTGTTCGCGGATGACGCTGCGCGTGCCGTCGGCGATCGACGCGTCGATCTCGACGCCTCGGTTCATTGGTCCCGGATGCATCACGATGGCGTCTTCTTTGGCGCTCGACAGCTTCTCGGCGTCAAGGCCATAGAAGTGGAAATACTCGCGCTGACTTGGGATGAGGCTTGAGGACATGCGTTCGCGCTGGAGCCGCAGCATCATGACGACATCGGCATCTTTCAGGCCGTCATGCATGGAGGTGAAGGCTTCGACGCCGAGCCGGTTTACCGCTTTGCCGAGTAAGGTCGACGGTGCGACAACACGAACCCGGGCGCCGAGCGTATTGAGCGACAGGATATTCGAGCGAGCGACACGCGAGTGGGCGATGTCACCGCAGATTGCCACCGTCAGGCCTTCGAAGTCGCCCTTGTGACGGCGGATAGTCAACGCATCGAGCAGGGCTTGGGTCGGATGCTCATGACTGCCGTCGCCCGCGTTGATGACGGAGCAATCGACCTTTTGCGACAAGAGCTCGACCGCGCCAGCGGCATGATGACGTACCACCAGCAGGTCGGGGCGCATAGCATTGAGGGTGACCGCGGTGTCAATCAGCGTCTCGCCCTTCTTAATCGAGGATGTCGGGATAGACATGTTCATCACGTCCGCGCCGAGGCGCTTCCCGGCCAACTCGAACGAACTCTGCGTTCGTGTCGAAGCTTCGAAGAAGAGGTTGATAAGCGTACGGCCGCGTAAGTCGTTACTTTTCTTGTCGACCCTACGACTCTGTGCCGCTGCTTCCTCGGAGAGGTCGAGCAAAGACAGTATCTCGTCCCGCTTCAGACCTTCAATGCCAAGAAGGTGTCGATGCGGAAAGGAAGGGGTAGGGGCTTCAGCCGCGATGCTCATTGAAGTGCACTGTATAGGCTCCGGCCGAAAAACCTTCAAGCACGCAGCTGCCTCCAAGTGAAAGGCCGGTCGGATTGTTGCCAAGCATTAGCATTTGACCCTGCTAAGCTTACTAGAATCAACGCCATGCAGTCATGGGACGACATCTCGCCTTTTGTGGCTGGCATATCCAAATAAGGACTGATGGGCGACCCATTGCGTGTAACACCCAACTGCTGTCATGAACTGTTGATTATGTAGCCCGTCACCAAGAGATTGTTGAAGAGGAAGATCATGCCGACGATACGCTTTCCCCGAAGCTTCCTCATGGCCAGCCTCGCCGTTTGCATGACGATTGGGTCTGTCGGCGTCGCCGCTGCGTGCACCTATATCCAACTCAAGGCCGAGGACGACAGCTATGTCGTTGGGCGCACGATGGAGTGGGGGACCTTCGACCTTGAGCCGGCACTCGCCATCGTGCCGCGTGGCAGCAAGCTCTCCGCGATGAAGATGCCCGACGGCAAGGACGGCGCGACATGGTCGGCTAAGTACGGCTTTACGGGGATCAGCCTTCTCGGTCGCCCGGCCTATGCAGATGCGATCAACGAGAAAGGCCTTGCCGGGCATCTTTTGTATCTGCCGGGCTTCGCCGACTACCAAACCTATGAACCGGCGGAGGCGGCCAAGTCGATCGCGCCCACCGACTTTCTCGGGTACTTCATCAGCCAGTTCGCCACGGTCGATGAAGTCAAGGACGCGCTCGACACCGTTCGCGTGGTGCCCATCGTGGAGCCCGCGCTCGGGTTTCCGGCGCCCGTCCACTACGTGATCAACGACCCTTCCGGGGCGGAGATCGTGATCGAGTATGTGGGTGGCAAGCTCACGACCTACACAAAGACCGTCGGTGTCATGACGAACTCTCCGCCTTACGATTGGCACCTCAACAATCTGCGGAATTACTTGAATTTGAGGGCCGTAGCCTGGCCGTCTGTTGATGTCGATGAGATCGATTTGACACCGATAGGTGCAGGGTCAGGGATGCTGGGCCTACCGGGCGACTTCACACCCCCATCTCGTTTCGTCCGCGCGGTGGCGCTTGCCCAGACGGCGCCAGCGACGAAAGGTGGCTATGACACAGTTCGGGAGTTCTTCAACATCATGGATAGTTTCAACGTTCCGCTGCCGGTTGTCGGCGAGAAAGACAACCCGAAAGGGTTCAAGCCACTGTGTTGTAGTACGTCGACCCAATACACCGTGGCCTTCGATCCGGCAAACAAGATGATGTACTACCATACTGACGATAACCGGACGGTTCGGTCCGTGAACCTCGATGACATTGATTACGACAGCTTGAACAAGACTGTTACGCAAAGGCTCCGGACCCAGACCGAGGCGATCGTGGACGATGTGACGCCGAAGCTCTAGCAGCTTGGCCCCTCGTCGAACGACCCGGGGGCTTGTCAAGGCGCGGCCGATCCCAAATAGTCTTGCAGAAGACGAATCGTGCGTTTGCTGGCACTGCGGAATTGTGTGCTTGACGCAACTCTGCATTTGAACCGCTTGAGCCGTTTGTACGGTCTAGCTTGGCGAACGTCTTGGGACAATCGGGAGCAACACCCATGATGAGCGTGCCCTTTGTTCTGTTTGCGTGCGCGATCGGCGCAGCTTGGTTGCGTCACCGCAGCTTGTCCGTCGGGTTTTGGCTCGTCGGTGTCACCGCAATGCTGGTGCTATTCCGCGTTCATGTCACTGAAGTCTTGAGCATCCAACTCTGAGGAGTGGGACCGTGTCGCCCGAGCTTTCGAAGCTGCTGAATGCGCTGGGCCTGATCGCCATCGGTGCCGTGCTGACGATGGCGTTTATCGATCAGGTATGGTTCGGCGAGCTCCCATGCCCGCTGTGTATTCTGCAACGGGCGGGGCTGATCGCCGCTGGATGCGGGCTCATGCTCAATGTCGTTTTCGGACCAAAGCCAAGCCACTATGGCATTGCAATCATTGGCGCGGTCGCAAGCGCGGCCATCTCGATGCGGCAGGTCTTGCAGCATATCGTGCCTGGTACCGGCTTTTACGGGCCGCCCGTGTGGGGAATGCATCTCTATACGTGGGCGTTTCTCTTCGCCGTGGCCATCGTAATCGGTAGCGGTCTGATGTTGCTCGGAGACCGGCAGTTTTCGCAGATGCAGTCCGCTTCTGGACGCTTGAAAGGCCTGCCGCTGATCGCGCTTCTTCTGTTTCTCGTTTTGACCCTGGCAAACATCTTTTCGACAGTCGCCCTGTGCGGCACGGGTCTATGTCCCGAAGAACCAGTCGACTACGAACTTTTCCATATGAACGATTGATCAGGCGGACGATCGAGCTTGCGCGCTTAGGTAAGCGACTTCATTCGGTCCAGTGCGCCTTGCAGGATGTAGGCAGCCGCCATCCGGTCGACAACTTCGGCGCGCCGTTTTCGAGAGGCGTCGGCCTCGATGAGATGACGCTCGACAGCGGCCGTGGAAAGGCGCTCGTCCCAGAAAGCCATGGGCAAGCCCAGGTGCTGGGCCAGGTTGCGCGCGAATGCTCTGGTTGACTGGGCGCGTGGCCCTTCCGTGCCGTCCAGATTGAGCGGCAGTCCGATCACGAGCCCGCCAACGCCTTCTTTTTCCACGATAGAGACTATGGACTTGGCGTCCGCGGTGAACTTCGTTCGGCGTAGCGTTTCGTAGGGCGTTGCGATTGCGCGGGTGACGTCGGACAGCGCCAGGCCAATCGTCTTGGTGCCGAGATCAAAACCCAGCAGACGGGCGCCAGGCTGTAGCTTCGAGGGGAACTCTTCGATAGGAAAGGGCTCAGCCATGATCACCAGGTCAGACAAGGGACTAGAGGATGAAGATAACGTGGTTCGGCCATTCTTGTTTTCGTGTTGAGTTCGGCGAGAGCCGCATCCTGATCGATCCGTTTCTTAGCGGCAATCCCGTCTTCGAGAAGGCGGGCATTCCCGAAGTCGACGTGATCGATGGGATTACCCATGTGGCCTTGACCCATGGGCACGAGGATCATGTCGGCGACACGGTCCGGATCTGCAAGGAGACAGGAACCACGCTCATCGCCGTGCACGAATTGACGACCTACCTTGCCGGTCATGGTGTCGAGAAGACCGACCCGGGCAACACGGGCGGCATGGTCCCCCAAAAGGACTTCGAACTGACCTTCGTCCAGGCCCAACACTCGTCCTCCAATATGGTGGAGGGGCGGCCGGTCTATCTCGGGCATCCTTGCGGGATCGTGATCGCTGCTAAGGACGGAAAAACCTTGTACCACATGGGTGATACGGACGTTTTCTCCGACATGGCTTTGATCAATGAACTGCATGAGCCGCAGATCGGCATCGTGCCCATTGGCGACCGCTACACGATGGGCGCCAAAGGTGCGGCGCTTGCGTGTCAACGCTTCTTCGACTTCGACACCATTATCCCTTGCCACTACGGAACATTTCCGGTGATCGACCAGACGCCCGACAAGTTCATTGCGGCCATGGGGGATCATGAGATCGTGGTACCGGAAGTCGGGGTTCCCTTCGACGCCTGAGGCGTCGGGCAGGCGCGGGATTTCGCCCGGTTGCCGCCCCGCCGGGGCGGTGCTACAGGGGATGCTCGGGTTCTGCCCATCCTCCCAGCCATCGAGCCTTTGGGATTGATGTCCCCAGGGCCTGATCTCGAACCAGCATCAAATCCAGCCGCGTTTCATCCATGTCTGTCGACCGTGCCACTGTCTTTCGTATTGCTCGCCTTGCCCGCATCGCCATTACCGATGAGGAGGCCAAGCGACTGGAATCGGAGCTTTCAGGGATTCTCGATTGGGTAGCGCAGTTGGATGAGCTCGATACGGCCAATGTGGAGCCGATGACCCGGGTCGAGGCGATGACCATGAAAATGCGGAGAGACGAGGTGACCGACGGCTTCAAGGCCGCCGATATCGTCAAGAACGCCCCCCAAGAGGACGACCACTATTTCGTCGTCCCGAAAATCGTTGAGTAGCCTATCGTGACGGACCTCACAGACCTGACAATCGCCGAAGCCCGCAAAGGGCTGGCCGACAAGTCCTTTTCGGCAGTCGAGTTGACGGAGGCCCATCTGGCGGCGATCAAAGCCGCCAACAGGGCGCTCAATGCCTTTGTATTGGAAACACCCGAGCACGCGCTCGAGATGGCCAAGGCGAGCGACGAACGGATTGCCAAAGGAGAGGCGGGTGCGCTTGAGGGTATTCCCCTCGGGATCAAGGACCTCTTCTGTACCAAAGATATCCGCACCACGGCCTGCTCTCATATTCTCGATCGCTTTACGCCGACCTATGAGTCCACGGTCACGACTAATCTCTGGAGTGCCGGTGCGGTCATGCTCGGCAAGCTCAACAACGACGAGTTCGCGATGGGGTCGTCCAATGAGACGAGCTTCTATGGCGATGTGATCAATCCCTGGCGGCGAGAGGGATCGGATGCCCCGCTCGTACCGGGCGGCTCCTCAGGCGGCTCGTCGGCCGCCGTGGCGGCGCGGCTCTGTCTTGGCGCGACAGCTACAGATACCGGTGGCTCAATCCGGCAACCTGCCGCGTTCACCGGAACCGTTGGCCTGAAGCCGACCTATGGGCGTTGTTCGCGCTGGGGCATCGTCGCCTTTGCCTCTTCTCTCGACCAAGCGGGCCCAATCACACGCACCGTGCGGGACTCCGCCATTATGCTCAGTTCCATGGCAGGCCATGACCCGAAGGACGCGACCAGTGCCGATCTCGCCGTGCCAGACTTCGAGGCGGCGATTGATCAGGGGGTGAAGGGGCTCACGGTCGGAATCCCCCAGGAATACCGTGTTGACGGCATGGCGCCGGAAATCGAGGCGCTTTGGCAGCAGGGGATCGCCTGGCTGACGGAGGCGGGCGCCACGATCAAAGACATTAGCTTGCCGCACACGAAGTACGCCCTGCCGTCCTACTACATCGTTGCGCCGGCGGAAGCCTCGTCCAATCTCGCCCGCTACGATGGTGTCCGTTACGGCCTGCGCGAGCCGGGGAAAGACGTGATCTCCATGTACGAGAACACGCGCGAGTCCGGTTTCGGTGCGGAAGTGAAGCGGCGCGTGTTGATCGGCACCTATGTCTTGTCGGCCGGCTATTACGATGCCTACTATCTGAAGGCGCAGAAGGTCCGCACACTGATAAAACGCGACTTCGACGAAGCCTTTGAGGGTGTCGATGCGATCCTGACGCCAACGACTCCGGCTCCTGCATTCGCGGTAGGGGAAAAGTCCGGTGATCCGCTAGAGATGTATCTGAACGACATCCTGACGGTGACAGTGAACATGGCGGGTCTTCCGGGTATGTCGATCCCGGCCGGACTCTCGTCAGAGGGCACACCTCTGGGTCTCCAGGTTATCAGTCGGGCCTTTGACGAAGAAGCGATGTTCCGCGTGGGCCAGGTTATCGAAGACGCCGCAGGTCTTATGTCGAAGCCGGAAGATTGGTGGAGTAAGTTATGAGCCGCCA
>JASJEH010000021.1 GCA_030064755.1 Methyloceanibacter sp.
GCAGACCGCGTGCGCCTGGAGAGCTACCTCAACGCGGTCGACTTCGCGATCAACTGGATTGAGAGTCTGCCCGAGCTGGATCTTCCGGAGACCGATCCGCGCGTCTACGAGTGCGAGGACTTCCCCACGGAAGTGGACGCCGAGAACGAGGCCGTCAACGTCGCCGTCGATATCCTGCGCGCCGGCTGGCTGGAGACCGTCAACGGGCAATCCGCGCGCCGGGCATCGGGCATGAGCCCGCACGACATCAAGCGTGTCCGCGACATCGTCGAGCATTGCCGCAACTTCCTGACCGAGTACGTGGCCAACGCCTTGCCGCTCGACCTGCCGGAGTCTTCTCCCATGGAGGCGCCGACGGGGCCGGGCCGCACGGGCATTAACCCGGCTAGCTGATGCTCGCCTTTCTACAGCGCTACAATAAGGGGTCCGCTGCCACATTAGGCGCGGGCCTCGCCGCTGTCCTGGCCAATGTCACTGACCTGGATGCCGACACCATCGGATATGTTGCGATGGTCAGCGCCGGTCTGGTCACTATCATTTTTCCCAAGAACAAGGACTAGTCTCATGAAGACGCTTACCGCAATCGCAGCAATCACTCTCTTGGCCGGCTGTTCAGGCCTGGTGGACAAGGCCGGCGACATTCGTGACACAACCATCGAGAAGGGCGCCGAGGGCTTGGCGAGCACCATCCGCATTCAGTGCTCGCGCGGCATCGAATGGCGGCAGAAGGTGCTGATCTCGGTCTCGCGCGAGTTGGAAAGCCAGACGGTACAGGCCTTGGATTGCAATGGCGACGAAGAGCCCGACTTCACGCTAGCCGAAGCTATCGCCGCCAATCCGGACTTTTGATGACGGACTGGTGGCGCCGGTTGCCGCATAAGGATCTGCTGCTGCTTTTCTTTGCCGCAGGCTTCATCGTCGGCATGGTGTTCGGCGCGGGCTTCGGGTTTCTGACATAGGGGAGGGCACCAGCGGCTATCTGACATGAAAATCCGCACCATCGTCATTCACTGCTCGGCAACCCCGCCCTATCGCGATATCGGGGCTGCGGAGATCGACGAATGGCACCGTGAGCGGGGCTGGAAGAAGATCGGCTATCATCTCGTCATCAGGCGGGATGGGAGCTTGGAGTACGGCCGGGAAGCTGATCGCATGGGCGCTCACGCCAAGGGCCACAACAAGGACAGCTATGCGATCTGCTGGATTGGCGGCGTGGACAATCTCAATCGCGCGGAGGACAATCGCACCGATGCGCAAAAGGCGTCCCTAGAGACAGCCGTGAAGGCCCTCAAGCTGATCTGGCCCAATGCCGCCGTGATCGGGCATAATGAGGTGAGTGCTAAGGACTGTCCGTCTTTCGGGGTGCAGGAGTGGCTTGCAAAAATTAACGCAGATCTTGCTTGAGTGGAATGAAGCAGCTGATATGGCAGGGCACGACGTCATTCACGACTAGCTTTTTTAGCCCTGGCGCAGCCTGATCAATACGCCCACTGATTTTAGCCCAGACAATAATTCCATCATCAATGCGCACAATTTCTGCTGCCACTTGCCCCAGTGGCCCGCGCACAAAACCCTTGTCGCCTTTCTTCAGCGCCATCACTTCCCCTCCCGCATCTTCTTGCGCTCGGCTAGGGCTGCCTTGTAGCGCGTCAATTCAATGAAATGGCCATTCACTTCAATAACCGTTTCCAGATCGCTCACCGCATCCTCAAGCAAGTCAGCCAGCCTGTCGCTAAGCGCGCGCTCTTGCTGGAGCTTTGAAATTGCGGTGCCGAGATTGCACAGACTCGACAAGTCTGCTGGGACTTCTTTCTCGTCCATCTGCCCCTCCATCTCCGTGCTAGATTCTATTTTGCATTCTAGCATCGCCGCCCTGGCATAGAGTGCCGCTGCTGTGCGGGCGGCGGGTTCGGTGTGGCCATTGCCGTATTCACCCGAGCCCCAAGGACCATCAATTGGGTCAGTGTCTGCACGCCAATAGCCACTGCTTCCCTTCATATTTCGGCGCAGACTTAAATCTACCAGCTCCCACCCCTCTGGCAGCAGCGCGTGCGCGTCGTCGCGGGAGGCGAGGCAGTTGAAGTCAGCATTGAACAGGGGGTCTTCGTCGCCTCGAAGCCAGCAATTGAGGCCAGATTGCCATTCGTAACCAAGCGCTTCAAGCACACCCTCGGAGTAGTTCTTGGCCTCACGAGCGCAGATATCCCCCGGCGCGGCCTCTATCTCTGCGGCGAGTGAGCGGAGGTCGGCTTGCTTGGGGCCGGGCTCGATAAGATAGCGGCAGAGCGCATCCTCCAATGCCCGAATGCGTCTTTCATGATCATCTGCCTTTGCCTGAGCATCGCTGCGCAGCGGGTCTGGAATCGCCTTGTCGCTTGCGTCGCTCATTCGACACCCTCCGGCGGGGCGGGCCGCCTGTAGTCAGCACAGCCCGGCGACATGTCCGCCTGCTTGAGGTAGGGATAGCCCTTCTCCGGCACGTTCCGGAGATTGCGTTCGCAGGCGGTGTTCGTGCAGTCGCTCGCGCACCACTGCATGTCTTTCCAGGCTGGCATTAGGAGTCCTCCGGCGGGGCGGGGAGGGGCTGCCAGTGGGTAGGCTCGAAGCACAACAGGGCGGGTGGTGTGCCTAGCGGTCCTTTGTTGGCAAAGAAGGCCCAGTCTTGAACCCACCATTGACCGACTGCATACCAATGGTCGCCATCATCATAGAATCGTGCCAGCAAAACATCTTCTGGTGGTTCCTTCGGCGCGCTGCTGATATCGCGCCACCCTGCGGCGTCGGGGGTCATTGGGCCACCGCTAAGCGAACGTTCTCATACTCCAAATTTGCACTGTGACTGTGCCGTGTCTTCTTGGCCTCCACCCAATTGAAAACGTCTTGCAGGGTGGCTTCGGGTCCGAAGACTTTGGTTTCGGTCCATGCGGTGCCGACGTTGGCATTGCCTTCCGCACGGTCCCACATTGCTACGTAGTTATGGGCCATCATCGCCTCCTATCGGCCTGCCGGGGGTGGGGTGAGGGCTACTCAAGCAGCTCATCGATATCGCCACGCGCATCGATGTCAGGGATGATGGTCTGCGGCTTGAAGATTACGCGGTAGTGGTAGGTGCTCACGTCCGCGCTCGCGAGCTGCTCGGCAAAGTAGGTCACGTTGTCGGACAGCCCGAGGAAGTGCTTCTTGAAAGCCTCCGGGCCGGTCTTGCAGGTCACCTCAAGCTGATTGCCCTGGTCGGTGATGGAGCAACGCCCTTCGATGGAAAGCAGATAGCCGCCAGTGATGCCGTTGACGAAGACGACACGTCGGTCGATTTCGAACATATCGGCAGCCTTGGACAGGTTGCGTGAGGCAACGCTGGCGTCGTCGTCACAAGCCGCAAGAACGATGACAAGCGGGAGGGCGATAAGGTATCTGAGCATATGTCAACTCCAATTCGATTCATGCTGCGGCGGCTTGCCGCGTTGACCTAGATGTTGAGAGGGACGCTTCGTGAACGCTTCTCACCGACTCTGTGAAGAACAAGAAAATTGCTTAACCAGTTCAACTGAGTAACCAGTTGCCCAAAATAGGTATACTTTCAAAGGCGCATAATATATATTATAGCAATTACAACAGCTTAGACTACATATATTGCGCCTCCAGTTCAATTGTTCTCGCTGTCCGAAGTGGGCGGATTAGTTCTATTTGCCATCACCATTTCGGTTTGTCCGGGCCATGCCATTTGGCCTCCACCAAGTCATCCCTGGCTTCGTGCCGCATCGCACTGTGAATGCCCTGCACCGCCGCTTTGTACTCGCTGGCAAGCATGGCCTGTTCGCGGTGGCTCATCTTGGCGGACGCCTTCCGCCGCATCTCCATGCTTTCCATCGTGCGCAGCAGAGACCTAACATGCTCGATAGCGTTCGGCAGCAGGTCCAGCCTACGCACATGGAAGTCCGCGCGGGCGATGGGGCGCACCCCGAAGAAATCGCATTGCCGAGCGTATTTCTCGACTTCATCCTCAACCGGCCTCAGCCGGGCTTGTTCTCGTGCTTCCTGAACCATGGCGTTATGTCCTTTCTTGCGGGTCATTGGGCTCACGTGTAGTGCGGCAGCAACGGCGGCATGTTGCCGCTGTCATAGGCCGCCTGGATCTGGGGGCGCATATGCTCGCCGATCGTCGCTCCATCAGGGAGGACGATATGGGCCATGAACTCGTCATCGAACTCGGTAATGCCGCACTCGACGGCTTCAAGCTTAGCCTTTATGACCAAAGCCAGGGCGCGCCAGCGCTGCCGCACAGCTTGCTCATAGGCCGTTTGGGCAGCCGATTCCGACCGACGATTGCCGCGCGTAGGCGTCTGAGTGAACTCTTTCGCGTTCCGGTCCGGCATGGGGAGCGAGAACTTGATGTGCCGCTCGTTCATCCGGAAGGCGACCACCGCCTGGTTTTCCTGCCATCCGTAAATAAAGCCCGTGGCGCCATAGCGAGTCAGAGTGCGCTCAATCTCATCCCGCGACTTGTGAGACGAAACGTCCGTGTTGGCTGCATAGCGGCTCATCCCTCACCCCCTCATCTCTGCCAGCCTGGCCCGGTAGTGGGCTGTGAGCTGCTTCTTCTCTTCTGCTGTGCAGACCCTTTCCACTTCGCCTTGATTGCGCTGTGCTGTGTCCTTCAGCTCCTCAGGCGTATGGCATAGGTCGAGTGCCAACTTGACGCTCTCGACCACCGAGAGGGCGCTGGTGTTGGGAGCGTGCTGAGCCTTATCCGCGCCCTGTTCCTGTTCTGCATCTGCTTCCTGGCCAAGCCGCTGTAGGTCTTTCATGGCTTGGCGGGTGGTGTCTGGCTGCTGCTCGGGCGCGGCTTCCAAGCCGGCCCATTGGCGGTATTGCGTTTCCAAACGTAGGAATGCTTTGAGTGATGGGTCGTCGCTATCAAGCGCGTCTAGCTCCGAACGAGATTGAATGCGACAGTAAGCGCGAAACCAGCGCGCAATAGCCTGCGGCGAAAAGCCCTCATGCTCTGGAGCAACCGCGCCGTGAACCTCTGCCAGATATCTTGGAAAAGCCCTCTCTTCCCCCAGCATTGCGCAACGCTGGCTTGGGGGCATGTCATACCAAGAGCGGCGAGGGGGCTTGTCAGGCTCATTCTGGGGCTTGGTGCCCGCCTTCAGCAGCGCAATGGCAACAGGCTGCTCCTGCCCAGGCTGAGGGAAGCCCAGCACTTGGAAGACATGCTCAGCCCGCTCTATCGGGACTTCCAAGATGAGCTGCAACGCAGAGCGCGTCTTCACCATCTTGAATTCGTGATAGCTGGCTTGAATGACGGAATCAGTCATTGCCTATCACGCAAACGGAATGTCATCGTTCAGTTCCTCACGCTCGCGCGTGGTCGGCGGCGGATCGCTTGGCAATTGCGGCGGGCGCAAGCGAACCCGGATAGCCTCGGTCGCCTTGCCTTGGAAATCCACTTGCGTCGGGAACAGCGTGATGGGCTTACCCGGCCAGACTTCAGTCTCCGGCCCGTACATGCCCGCAATCGTGTTGGCGTTGGTCTTGTTGAGGACCAACCCTTTCTGCTTGCCTTCGAAATAGACGATGGGCCTGTGGTCGTCGCCCACGTCTTCCATGACCACGCGGGACATGGTGACATTAACATCGCGGCCCTGTAGGTCGCTGGCCTTGAGGTACTTGGATGGGAAGGTGTCGTTGATGTTCATTTCGCTCTCGCTTTCAGTTCCTTGTCGTCTTCATAAGCAGCTCGTACATTGAGGAAATATCGTTTTCCTGCCTCTAGTTCGCTCCAGTAGTGGTGGTGGAAATCGCCGTAAGTCTTGTCGAATCTCAGTAGGTGGAACCCGCCGTCGATTGGCTCATCGGGGTAGTGTTCTTCCCAGAGAATTGCGTAGGCAGCGATTTGGGCCAGATAGTCTGCGTAGATGCCGTTGCTGGTTTTCCAGTCGCCCATTGCCCGCCTTCCATCCACAAGCAGGGCATCGAACGTCCCGCCGAAACGATAACGTTCTGACACCAGCGGCATCTCCGTGTGGGTAGCTTTGAGCTTGGTTTGCTGTGCCCATTTGAGGAAGGCATCGAAGGCAGTCGTGGCCCGCTCTACCGCTGTTTCATCATCGCCCTTCGGCACGGAAAACATGCCGTTGCGGATAAAGCCCTCCACCATCTCATGTGCCATATGCCCAGCCGTCGCCGCAGCATCCCGGCTCTCGCGATAATCAAGCCCGTCCTTGCCTTGCCTCCAGGCCCAGTGAATGAGGCCACCAGCGTCCTTGAAGCGGCCAAGGATGGTTGTGACACCGGGAACTCGAGTGCCGTCTTGCAGGAGGTATTTGTCTGGTCTGGCCATTACTCTGGTGTCCTTCGCGGCCAAATCTGCCCGCATTTGGGGCACCAGCGGCGCCCGCTCTTGCGCCTCACCCTTCGGCGCCCGCATTTCGGGCATGAGCCCAGCGAAAGGGCGCATCCGGACGCGACTACGCTCACAACCTCACGCCGCGTCCGGATCTCCCCTTTAATCGCGAGTCCAAAAGACGAGCGATTACAGCCGACTCCGAATGGAGTCGGGGACAGGGGCGCCTGTGAGGGCGAAGAGCACCAGGAAACCCCTGCCAAATTCATCTACTTGTCCTCCGCTTCGCTGGCCGTGGCCGCGATCTGCGCCGTCGCGATTGGAAGGGCTTTGATCTCTTCCTCGGCATCGGCCAGCATTGTCGCGCGCAGCTCCTTCTTCTTGCGCCGACGCTCTGCCGCGCGGATGCGGTCAATGGCCTCGTTCTCTTGCCGGGTGATCTCCTCGAAGTTCGCCCGGCTTACAACGCCGACAATCCAATCAATGTCTTTGGACGATTCCAAGTCGGGCTCGGCATCGGTCGCCGCGACCTTGCAGACCGTCATCTGGTGCCGAGACTTCGTTGGCACGACGACGTAATCGCCCTCTTTGATAGAGGCATCCAGGGACTTGAAGGCGGTGCGGGGCGCATTTTCCTCCGCCTCGTAAGTGCATTCGATGACGCGCACATCATCGCTGATCAGAAAAATTGCTCGGGAATAGTTCATCTTCTTTGCCTCACTTCACGCTGAAATAGAGTTGATTGGCTGCGCGGCTCTGTAGCGCTTTCAGCCTCCGTTCTGCCTTGTCCAGTTCGGTGACGTTCATGGCCAAGACATGCTCGGGGTCGCTTTCCCAGTAGAGCCGCCCAAGGATGACCTGCAGCTCGCGGATATCACGTTCGATAGCATCTGCCGTATCTGCGCCCGTCATCAGTCGCGGTCCTTCTCGCGCTGGGCGGCGGAGCCATGTTCAAGGCCCTCAAGGTAGGCGCTGGCAAAGACTTGCCAGAGCTGCAGTGGGCGCGGTCCGTTAAGGTTGCGCTCCACACTTGGCCCGCACAGCCGCCAGGCATTTTCCCATTGCTCTCGCGTTAAGCGTTCCTTGCTAAACTGGGAAATGGGCACAAGCGGAATTCGTGGCCCTAGCGTTATGCTTGTCAGCCGCTCACCCATCGCCCTTCTCCAGCGCAGCAAAGTTGCTGATCAGCCTGTCCACAGCCTCGCCGACGCCCGGTCCATTCGGCACCACCTCGATTGCGTGGTCCATCTCATCATCTGCGATTGTCAGCGAGACCATGTTGCCCAGACCCGGAACGATCTCTGCCTCAAAGCGGAAGCCTTGGCTGAGAATCGCAGCGGCTTTGTCGGCGATGTCCTGCGGCCGGAAGATGGTGATCGTCTTGGTCCGCCCGTGCGGCGCAATATATTGCGTGAACTCAATTTCACCGTAGCTCCATTCACCCATCGCCCTTCTCCATCAGCGCGTCCCACTTGGCGAGAAAGTCTTGGTTCTCGGTGAATTGAACCCCGACCTGCACCTCTATCGAGTGGCCCGCGAACTCTGCGAGCACGTCGTTGAGGATTTGATTGGTGCGCCGCAGCGCCTCCGCCATCTCGCGCGGCAGGCCATCGGCGCGGAGCGCGGCAACATCCTTGTGCGACACTCGCCCGAATTTCTCCGCCGTCTCGACAGCGATAGGGCCAAGCCACCAAATCCGTTCCGGCGCGCTCATGACGCCCACCAATCGCCCCAGACCAGAGCAGAGAGGAAGAGAAGGCCAGCACTGCCTAGCAGGAAGATGCGCACGAATATCCAGTAGAGGCTTTCCTTGCGCTGCTCATCGCGGACAGCGCCGCTCATGGCGAGGCGTGAGGGCTGCCAGTCGTCGGGAGAGGGGATGCCGTAGTTACGAGGCATTGGGGGCGTCCAGTTTGGCAAGTTGCTTGGCGATGCTCTCGCACTCAGCCTTGACGAAATTGATATCTCGATAGACCTCCTCACCGTCGCCGCCCATACCATCGATCGCCTCGCTTCGCGACGCGAGGTCGTAGATAGCGGATTCCAAAAAATCCATGCTGTCCATGCCAGGCACCAAGTCGCCGGAATGAGCGCAATCGAATCCAAACCACCAGAGACCATCCGTCTTTTCCATGGCGGCATGAGCTTCGGCAAAAGTCAGACCACCATGGGCCTGAATATGCCGGTTGGCTTCGTCATAGCCTTTGCCAAACAGCGGATGCTCTTCCGGAATTCCGACGTAGCCGCACCAGTGACCAAGTCGCGGCATCCTCTTGGCAATACATGGCAGGCCGTGGGCTGAGAACTTCAGTTCGGTCATGTCTTTGTCTGGCAGGCCCATCACAGATACCCCTCCAGGATGTCGGCTACATCGTGGGGGGTTGGGGCATGAGGAACGGGTAGAGGCACGTCCTCCGCATAGAAAGCGTCAACCTGCTGATCCGCATCCAAACCGAGATAATTGCGGCGATCTGCCCAACCATGAATGCCACGCCTGTGCCCAAGCCACCCCATGGCGCACCCACACGGATCGTCATAATCCCAATCCCACCACTCCGGCAGGTTCCTGAGATCGTGAATCAGCTCGATAAGGTTGGCCTGCTGCTCGGCAGTGCGCTTTGGAATTCCGTCAAAGGGCATGGGTGGTCTCCGGTGAGGTTAGGCTTCGGTCGGACCGCTTAGCGCAGCCTTCGCTTTGTCGGTGAGGACGTAGGTTCCCCGCTCGCCGCTGAGCAAATAGCCGTTGACACCCAGGCTACCAAGGACCGCATCACGGGCCGCGCCGTAGCATCCGATTTGCTCTTCAAAGTCGATGGGCAGGTCGCCGGCCCAGTCGCTGATGGAGCGCAGCGCTTTCCGCTGAGTGTTCGTGAGTTCGCACACCCCCTCACTCCCCCGCCTGCTCACGCGCATGGGCAATGGCCCTGCGGTAGCCCTGCAGCCATCTGCCGACGCGGCTGTGGTAATAATCCGCCATGTTATGCATATGCTCAGCCTTATCTGAGTCACTGTTGTTCAAAGCTTTCTGCGCAAAACTGCGCGTCATCCGAACCTGCTCACGCACGCTTGCTCGCCAGCGGCAGACATTGGGCGCATCCATGTGGGTGCGGGCCGTGCTTTCCAAAGCATGATTGGCCAGCATCTCGCGGCGATTGAAGCGGTCCTCGACATCGCGCTCGATTGTCGGCGTGGCAAAGGCGAGGGGGCGGCCGTTCCATTCGTCGCGCCGGTCGGCAACGGCCACCAGCTCGGCAATGGCGGCCTTGCGGAGCTGCTTCTCTTCCCATGTGAAGGGGCGGATGCGAGTGTCGCAGACAGGCTCGGTTTGCTCGGCAAGCAGGCGTTGGCCCGCATCCCACTCAGCCCGGTGCTGCGCTATGGCGCGCATCTCTTCGAATGTCATGTAGGTCATGCCCATCTCCAAAGTGATGGGCCATCATATGGACATTATGTCCAGGCTGTCAAGGACATTTTGTCCAGTACAGAAATTAGTTAATCAGCTCGCTAAGCCCCCAGGCCGCAAGGGTTATTGCCCACACCAAAGCCCAAAGGCGCCAGTCCTTCGGGTACAGCGGGTGTCTCATTTCAGGAAATTACTGGACCGGGGCCGGCGCTTCCGGGCGGGGCGGTTGCTCTCCAGGGTGCACGCCCAAAATGATGAATTGGACGCTGGCGCCTGTCAGGTCGCAGAACTCTTCAAGCCTGTCGAGCGGGAAATTGCCGCGCTGTTCCCATTTCGCATAGCGCTGCGTCTCGACGCCGAGCTTGTAGGCCATGGTTTGCTGAGACCACTCGCGCCATTTGCGTGCTTCCTGCAGGCGCTTGCCGATTGCTTTGGCGCGGTTGAGTTCCATGCGTCCGACTGTCTGACGACGGGCGCGGCTGGACAATGGAACAATAGGGCTTGACGAACTGGACATAATGTCCATACTCTGTCGCATGGACATTTGGCTAGATCCCGATTGGACCGCTTTTCGCAAGCTGGCCGAATCCCAAGGCGCCAGTTGCGAGGCGATTTGGAAGTGGCGCCAGCGCGGCCATGTGCCGTTCAAGTGGCGCGACCGCCTGCTTGATGCCGCACGAGAGCAACGGCTCCCCCTTCGGCGAGACGACCTTGGTTCGTCCGTTGCCGAGCAAGTGGCATAGCGGCCATGAAGCGCGCCCCAACGACGCACGGCCCAAGAACGCACGGCCCTGTCGGTTTTCTGCCCTACCATGCTCGCAAGAGTAGCACTGATTGCGCATCTGACGAAACGCTATCGTTCGCAATCCACCACAAGTTTGCCCCGCTGTTCTCCTTTCCAGCGGGACGGGGGCGGGCGCTAACCCCCAACCGAGCCGGTTTCCCCCAAAGCCGGCCCGAACCACCCGAGCGCCCGCCCCGCTTCTCCCTCTCCCCAAGCTGTGGCCTATCTGTGACATGCCGCAAAGGTGAGGGGGATATTCCTGTTAGTCATTTGGAAATGGGAGTCCTCATTCCATGAAAGCCCGCGACATTCTGCTTAAGGAAGCCACGCTAGCGCTTATCCAAGCCTGTGGCGGGTTGAAGCAAGCGGCCAAGCATTGCCGCCCCGAAAAGTCCTCGCTCGCCAACTACGCGAGCCAGCTTCACCCCAAGAGCTTCATTCCCGCCGACGCACAAGCCGACTTGGAAGAGCATTGCGGGCAACTGCTCGTGACGTTCATTCACGCGCAGACCGGCGCCAAGCCTCCCGAGCCCGAGGAACCCAATCCCCACAAGACGGTGAACGATCTCGCCATCCAGATTGGCGCCTTCGCCCGCGAGGCGGAGATTGCCATGGAGGACGAGCAGCTCTCCGTCAATGAGTGCGACCGCCTGCTGAGCCTGCTTATGGCCTTCGTGAAGCTTGTCGAGAAAGCCCGGCACGACCTCACCAACCACAAGGTAGTGCAGCTCCGCGCGCGGGAGGGGGGATGAAGCCGCTGCGCCACCTCGACCTGTTCAGCGGCATCGGCGGCTTTGCGCTGGGCCTGCGGTGGGCGGGTGGCTTCGAGACAGTCGGCTTCTGCGAGATCGACCCCTATTGCCAAGCAGTCCTCCGCAAGCATTGGCCGGACGTGCCCATCCATGACGATATCCGAACCTTTGAACCGGCCAAAGCAAGCGCCGACATCGTTACCGCCGGCTTCCCATGCCAAGACATCAGCTTGGCCGGCAAACGCGCCGGAGTGTCCGGCGATCGTTCAGGACTCTATAGGCAGGCCCTTCGAGCCGTTCGCTTGGTACGACCCAAGTTCACGCTCCTGGAAAACGTGGCAGCGCTGCTTGGTTTCGGGTTGGGCCGAGTTCTCGGGGATGTGGCCGAGGACGGGCTTGATGCGGAATGGGATTGCATTTCGGCTAGCGACGCAGGGGCGCCCCACGGGCGTGACCGGATTTGGATCGCCATTGCCAACCCCAACCAGTTCATCGGGGAGGGGCGGAGGAGCTGTAGCGCTGGATGGTGGCTCTGGGGCGAGGAAGAAGCTTCGCCGCCTTGCAACACCAACGGTCAACGGGAACTGGAACCGCCAAGGCTGCTCGGTGAAATCCGGCGACGGATTGATGACACAGCTGGTCGCGGAGATTGGTGGGCCAGTGACTGGGCGGAAGAGTTTGCGGCGCTTCGTCGAATGGATGATGGGCTACCCACGCGAGTGGACCGCGCTAGAGAGTCTGCCGGAATTGCCGCCCTCGGCAACGCCGTCGTCCCGCAAATCCCGGAAATCCTAGGCCGCGCCATCAACGAGGCGAGAGCAGCATGACCGCCATGACCTACCGGCTGCCCATGCCGCCGAGCATTAACCAGAGTCGCTAACCATGAAGGCTCGCTCTTCCAAGCAAAAGGGTGACCGTTTCGAGCGAGAGCTTGCTGCTAAGCTTTCCAAGGCGAGCGGCTGCGACGCCAAGCGTAACCCCGGCTCTGGCAACCTTGGCGACCATGTCGAAATCCTGAAGGGCGACGTGCGCTTTCCGCACCCGACGCTCGGCAAGATCAAGATCGAGTGCAAGCACCACAAGCGCCCCATGGCGACGGTGCGCCGCTGGCTGGATGACAACGGCTGCGATTGGCTCGTCACCAAAGCCGATTACGAGCGCGACCCAGTGGTTCACATGAGGCTCAGCGAGCTGATTCGCATTCTTGGATACGTGGAAGGTGAGGCGTCATGAAGCGTCAAAGGCTGACCAATGAAGAGCGGGCAGAAATTATAGAGCTTGGCAAGCAGGGAGCCAAGCATCGCGACATAGCGACCTGGATAGGATGCTCCTACAACACGGTTGGCTATGTGCTTCGCGAGAGCGGGCTCAAGCGCAAGAGAAGTCAGCTCTGCAAAGTCGATCCGCCCGAAGCGAAGAGGCTGTACGAGGCCGGAGCGACCATGAATCTCATAGCCGTGAGGTTTGGCGCGACCGAGGCCGCAGTGTCTCGCTGCTTGAAGCGACAAGGCGTCAAGGCTAGGCCAGCAGGCCGCCGCAAGCCTGCGAAAATCAGCGAACCTTACCTCGTCAGGGTGCCTGTGGTTGGGACGGTGCGATGAGTGTCACACGCTGCCCGCTGGAGAGCCAGATAGAGCGCAGTCTGCAAGGCGCCGGGATTGCCTTCACCTGGGATGCACCGCTCGATTTCGAGCTTTACGAGGGCATCGGCATAGAAGTGAAGCGCTTCTATAGCGAGCGCCTGGAGCGACAAATCTCCGATAGGCCGGATGTCATCGTGGTGCAGGGCAAGAAGGCCACGGACTTCTTCTGCAGGCTGCTCGCTGCGTATGGAGGGGCGAAATGACCTTCGAGACCTTCTGGCAAGCCTATCCCCGCAAGGTGGGCAAGGGCCATGCGCGCAGGGCTTGGAACACAGCCATTAAGAAGGCCGAGCCCGCGTTGCTCATTACCGCCCTCTCTCAGCAAGTCGAGGCGGATTTCCAATTTCGTGAAAAGCAATTCATTCCCCACCCAGCAACCTGGCTCAACGGCGAACGCTGGCTCGACGAAATCGAGACGGACGAAGTTGCCCAAGCCAGCAGAATGACAAGGGAGGCAATCCTTGGGACAGCCAGTCTTTCAGAGTCAGAACGCGGGCCTCGACCAACGTCGGGCTGCGATCAGCGAGATCATTTTGGCCACGGTGCAGGCCAACTGGAATCCGCCGGAACACCTGAGGAGGGATGGCGAGATGCAAGTGAGAGCGATGGGCGACATGGAGGATACGATTCTCCAATGCCTGCCTGGTTCCCTGACGGTGGAGCAGCTGCGGCTGTATCTCACCAAGGCGAAGCGCGCGATGCTGACGGAGTTTCAATATTCTCCATGGCCGAAGCCCGCCGCCGTCGCGAAGCTGGTTCGTGAGACATTCGATGGCTTCGGCAGAGAGAGGAAGGAACCTGTGCGCGATGTCAAAGAGGACATCGCCGCGCGGCGCAACGCAGTCCTGTCAGAGCCCTTCAATCCCGAGACAGCCACCCCGACGGAAATCCTGGAGCGTTGGAAGCGTGCCGCCTCAGGCCGCGACTATGCCGACATGAGCGACGGCGAGCTGATGGAGCGATGGGCTGTTTTTCAGCGCTTCAAGCGCGAAGGCGTTTCCAGTGAAAGCGACAAGCTTCGCGATGCGCTGGAGCCGAGGCTTTTGGCTGCAATGGAAGGCAGAGAGCTTTCTGTGGCGCAAAAGAAAGGTGCCCGGAGTCAGTGATGACAGACCTCCGAGCACCCGATGCGTCGATGGGCAAAACCTATCACATTTCTCACAATGTGCAAGGCCAATCTATCGATGCTCATGATGTGTCATCCACGGTTACCGCTTCCCGTTACCCAAAAAGCGGAGATGACGACCGGGGCCTTGCCCCAGCCCCCAGGTTACGCGCCGCGCGGCCTGGATATACCCGGCAACTATGCCCAAGCCAAACAGGCAGAAGTAGGCGCCAGCAAGAGCGGTAGCACACCAGCTACGGGATGCGCGATGGGCCGATGCGTAATAACGGGTGCCGGGGTAAACGGTCGTGGCAGAGCGGACAGTGGCGTAAGCCCAGCAACGGTGCATCCTCTAGCTACGGGGGATGAAACGGGGCCAGGGCTGTGTCTAGAGCAAAGGAGAGCGAATTGATGGCTAGAGCAGGCCGCAAGCGCAAAGCCGCCAAGCACATTCCCGTCCAGCGTGAGCGGGTGGTCAGGGTGCCTGACGATCACGGCACCGATGAGCTGCGCGTTCGCAAGCTGGCGCTCGTCAAGGGTGGCGATCCCGCGAAGAGCACACTCCCCATCGATTTGCTCGCCACCTGGCATGGAGTGAAGGGCTGCCCGTGTTCGATTACGAACGAGCAATGGCTTTCAGGGCTGAAATTTCGCGCTCTGGACGGCGCCGTCTATCCCAAGCGGAAATTGACCGCTGCGCCGCTAGACGGCCTCCAGGGGCGGGAAATCCGGATTGTGGACGAGGATTTCGAGGATAAAGCCGAGAGCCGCATGAAAACGCTCATTCAGGCTCTCATGCGGGAGGACTTCGCCACCTACCGGGCCGTGCATGGGCTCTGCGTGTCGGATAGGCTGCCTTTGCGGGCAGAGCAGTGGCTTGCCGGGCGTTTCCCCACGGCGGAGGCTATACTGCACTGGGGCAGGCTGGTGACGGGCCTGGATATCGTGGCGGCGGAGATGGGACTCAGCAGGAGGGTGGTGTGAGCGACGACGACAAGTTTCGACTGCTAGATGCATTTGCGGAGACGCTTGCACGACCGCCCATTCTTGAATTCTCTGCAAACGAGGCGTCGGGGTATGATCGACCGGTGGTGTGGGCGGTCTGTCGCGAGAGCGTTCGTGGCAAGCCCCTGAAGCATCCGTCAACTCGCACGCATCAAGCCGTTGGAATTGCACTGCATGCAGAGCAAATGGACTCCCTCTGCAAATGGTGGGAGGCGCAGCGGAGATGAGTGAGCGCGACCCTATGGAATTGTGGGGCTTCTTCAGGCGGCTGTGCGAAGAGTTTAGATCATTGGAGGCGCATGTGGTGGATCGGCTGGCTAAGGTCGAGGCCGATCAGAATCGCATACGTGCGCTGGAGCAGATACTCAAAGGCTTGCCGCAGGCTTCTTCGGAGCAGGCCACCACAGAGCCCACAGCGGCGGAATGGGAGGCGATGGCGGATGCGCTAGTGACTGTTTTGCAGGGTGTGCCAATAACCTCAGAATCGACTGTCTGGGAGAAGCAATGCCGTGTGGTTCTTGATATGCTTAGAGCCCTCAAAGCCCGCAAAACTAAAGCCCAAAGTCACCAGGATTGAGGTTGGCTGTGGACAGGTGGAGCAAGCTTGCGAAGTCGACGGAGCAGCGGGGCTGTAAGCTTGTCCGTGTGGAGGCGCCGCACTTCTGGGCTGGCATCATCCTTGATGAAGGCCAGAGATGCATTAAGGCGACGCCAAGCCTCAACTGGACGGTTGGCAAGCATGCTATCGAACTCAGGATGCGCTTCCTGCAAAGGGATTGGGGTGCCTCTGAGATTATGCCGGATGGCTGGCGGATAACTTTCTGAGCAGGCCCGCGCACGGCGCTTGACACAACTTCAGACACTTAGCTAGGATTCGCAGTGAACAATGTATGTGGCGTGAGTTGCGCCACCAGGAATTAGGGCCGTGTGAAGTTTAGGGACTTCGGCCCACTCGATTCCAAGTCGAGCGCGTTTGCCATTTTCGCCACGCTCCCACTTGACTGGAGGAGGCCCGCCCGAAGCGCAGCCAAGCACAAAGGCGGGCCTCCGGCCCCAGCCAGCGGCCAATTGCACAAAGCAACCAAGCAAAAAATGACTTTGGAAACTTGGCTTGCCATTGCGATCATTCTTGCCTCACAAGCATTCTCTGTTTGGGTGCTTTTTCGCAGAATGAGCATGCTCTACGAGAAAATAACCGGTTATGCTTGGCGCCGAGCGAGGGAGCACGACTAGCCATGCCAGCAGGACAAGCGGATTGGCAGCGCATCAAGAATCTCTATTGCAAGGAGGGCTTGAGCCCGCACCGCATTGCCGAGCATCCGGGCATCAAGGGCACGATCAGCAGGCAGGCCATCCTGAAGCGAGCCAGGAGAGAGAAGTGGCAAGAGCCGTCTGAGCTGGTTACAGCGGATGGTTCCAGCGAGGTTGCAGATGTAACTTCGGAACCGTTTGACGGAACCACTCTTCCTGATGGCTTGCTGGATGAATTGCCCAACGCTTATCAGGCCACCGAAGCGCGTCTCTTGAGATTGCTGAGCGCCTACAAGGCCGGGGCTGGCCACACTGTGGCTGCGGCCTTTGCCGGGATAGGCTTGAACACTTCGAAGGCATGGAGAGAGGCTTCGCCCACTTTGGCCAGGGTGATCGATGAAATCGACGCGAGCCGGGCGACTGAGAGCATCCAGGCCATTCACAAGGCTCAGCAGCGCGGAGATTGGAAGGCCGCAGAGAGGCTCTTGGAGACGAACAGGCTCACCAAGGAAGACGGTTGGAGCCAGGTCAAACAGCAAGGTGGGTCAAGTTTTGTCGTCCACATCAGCATCCCAAGGGACAGCGAGGCCGTGACGATAGAGGGCGAGGTGATCGATCAATGACGCAGGGCGCTAAGCCATACACTGCAAGACAAGCACTACACGATAAGCTGACAGAGATGGCATATGCATTGCCACTGGACGCTGAGATAAGCAGACAGCCGCTGAGCTATTGGCAGAACGCTACCCCGCAAGAACTGCCGCGCAGCGCAACCATTCAAGACGCTGTAGCAGAACAACTAAGAGAAGCTAGCATAAAGAGCACAGCCGCTGAGACTGGATATAGCCACAAGCAGGTTAGGCAGGCTTTTGAGCAGCAACGTGCGCAACAACAGCAAGCCCATCGCTCTGCAAAGTCCGGAACCAATTGGCCCTGGCTCAAGCGCTGACAGACACAACATCTTGTGCCTTTCCTGAGAGTGAATCAGAGCGTCAGACGGGTAGCTAGGGATATCAAGGACTTAGCCTTGTCAGAATGCCGCATAATGATAATTATGGGAAATGGCGGTTTCCTGAGAGTGAAGGCCCCTGGGGTCAAAGCGGCAGGCGGGGGTGGGGAAGCGGTGCGTCAACCGCCGTATATCCCCCCTTACAAAGTCCCCTGTCTTGGGTTCCGCCCCGCAGAAATCCTAGCTTTTCGAGGTTCCGGAATGACTAAGTTCATGGTTTTGCTGTCGATTGAGCTTGATGGAGGCTTTGTTCGCTGTGTTGAGGCGGATGGCTATGAGATCAAGCACAATGGGGACTTGGTGTTTTCGGATATCATCAATCGGGAGTTCATGAAGAAGGCGATGCTGCCCACGGTGCCTAGCTATGGGCTTGTGGAGGCGTTTGCGGCTGGGTCTTGGTATCATGTGAGGCCCGATAGCGCCTAATTCGCCTACCTCTAGGTGCATTGCCCTGTCATAGGTGGGCTAAATCCCCGTGGTTTTACCAATCTGTGGTAGATTGAGGCCGGATTGAGAGCATTCTTGAGCTTTGGATCGCGCCATGATAGTATGGTGGTGTGAATGGAGGTGACGGCATGCTGGATGGCAAGGGCAAGTCTGTTGGGTCTCCGGACGGGTGGATCGATCCTTTGCGGAAGGCGAAGGTGGAGCCGCTTGATCCTGTGTATCCCTGGGGGCGGATCGAGGAAGTTTTGCCGCCGGATGACGAGCGGTATGAAGAGGAAGAGCGGTAAGTCTGCGCGCGGTAGCGGTGTGCTCTTGTTCCACTTCGCCTTGGCTTGCCCCTCAACGATGCGAGCCTCGGGAGCTTTGGCTCAGGCAAGAGCACTCCGGTGCTGCGGCGACCCGCCTAACCCCGCGAATGTCACCGTACGGTGTGCGAGTAGCGGGGCAGCACCTGGAGACACGAGTGTCATTGTGAGCGGCTCTGCCTGCCACTGAGCGTGCTTGGTGGCGCATCCGCGTCTAGGGGCGGTTTTTCGGCCTGTATGGCTTGGAGCCGCCCTTTTTCATATCCAACACAGCGTTTCACTTGCAGCGACAGACGCGCCATGTCCGGCGCTGTGTGTTGCATGGAGACATGAATGCCCTTTTGGTTCCGCACCTCATGGCTACGCCGCTGGCTGCTCGGCAAGCTGCTGACGGAGGCGGAGAAGCGCGATCTTCAGCTTGCGGCGCAGAAGCACATGATCTGGGCAAGCAGAATGGCCATCATTCAGAACAGTGGCGATGTTGCCGCTAACATTGCCGAGCATAACCAGCTCTATAGGCGATTGAGGGCCGATCAAGGCGCCGAACAGGAGGAGCTCTCCGCGTGACTGAAGGCGTCATCGATCAGGATCTCAGCCTAAGAGACGGCGCCCAAATCTACTTTGCCCGCAATGGCGGCGCTTTGGACGACACCACCAAGGCTCTGGCCACGGATCCCAGCAGCGACTTGACCAGCCTCGATCCAGCGGAAATTGCAAACCTCACCGGCATCAATCCGGGCGATGTCATCGTCGTGTCCGGACGGGGCGGGGTGATCACCGATCAAATCGACGCACCGGCCAGTGGAACGGCCGAGAAGTCTCTGCGCATCATCGGAGAGAAGGACGTTCCCCCAACGATCACCGTCACGGGGAACAACCGGGCGCTCCGCATCAACGCCAAGAACTACGTGGACATCGGGTTCTTCCCGAACTGCTCGAACACGGACGGGGCCTTCGGGGCGGTTGTCTATGTCTTCGGTCCCTCGGTTGGTTGCAGACTGGAAAGCATCAACGTCACGCGCAACAGAAACGTTGGCGGCACATCGTCAAGGGATTGCTTCGCCGTTCTCTCCGATGGGGCGCAGACGGCTCACGTTGTCGGGCGGAACCTCTCAGCTGCGGATTTCAAGGACGGCGCGCAAGGCAACAATCAGGGCTTCCTTGCCAAGGATGGCTCGACATTGGATGTCTACGGCTGGGCCTGCACCAACGGCAACATAGCCGCGAGTTCGAACGGCACCGACGCCAGGCTGCGTCTCTACGACGGTTTGGCCGACGATATGGCGGTGAAGATCAGCGATGCCTTGTCTGGAGGGGAGACGGACGTCTTCCGCAGCTCTCTACGCTCCACGGGCGGCAAGCCGGGCGTTGACGACGACAGCATTACCCGCTTCACCGATTGCTATATCGAGATGAGCGACAGCGGCAATCGCAACTTCAACGGCTTGTTGGAATTCGACGGCTGTGAGCTGATCATGTCCGGTGGGCGCTTTCAAACCAACAATGCGGCTGCCATTTGGCGCTTCAAGAACGGTATCTTCCGGCCAGGGGATGGGGACTTCTGGAACGTCATTCAGCAGAACGGCGGCGCCATCCAGGTGGAAGACAGCCTGATCGATTGTGCGGACGTTCCCGCTGCCGATTCGGGTGTCTTTCAGATTGACGGCGACGCCTCCGACAACACGCACTACTTCCGCCGCCTGGCCGTGAAGGACTTCAATACGGTGGGCTTGTTCCTGCAGGTCAACAACTCCGGCGCCAATCCCAAGGTGGATCTCTTCAAGGTCACGGCCTGGAACCAAGTCGCAGGCGGAACTCTCTTGGACGATAATCGCTCGGATGGCAGCGTCATGGTCACGCAATGCGGCTTCGTGAACTGCACCCCCGTGAGCGGAAGCCCGGCCATGCGAAGGAATGGCTTCTTCAATGCCGCCGCAAGCGGAGACTTGCCGGTGATCGGCGATCCCAGCCTCACCGATCCGGAAAACGACGACTTCACCTACGGCCCCAATTCCCCGTGGAATCAAAGGGGCATAAACAACAACGATCCCGACATTGGGATCAGCCGGAAGTTTAGCCGGTGAGACTGCGGCCATGAGACTCCGCGCCCCGCCGAGCCCTGTCCGCCTCGAATACGATCAATCCAGCGACACGATTGCCTACCTGGGAACCGCAGCGGTGGGCTCCAAGACGGACGAAGCCTCCTGGCGCATCAAGCGCATCACCTTCGCGGGTGACGACGTCACCATAGAGTTCGCCGAAACCACAGCCGGTTTCGTGCACAAGTGGACGGAACGAGCAAGCCTTAGCTATGGCTGATTTGGGCCCACTGGGAACGGAGATCATTGGAACCACTGCCGAGGGCAGGCCGATCATCCGGAACCCGGACGGAACCATCTCGACGGAACGCACCGCAACCGAGCTGGTGAATGGGAAGTTCTTCAACTTCCCAACGATCTTCGGCGGCAAGCAGCGCTCTCTTGAGGAAGCGCTCGCCATCCTTTCGATGAACAACAACCCGAACAACCCCCGGTCTCTGCCGAACATCATGATCGATCCCGAGACGGGGCGGGCAACACCGGGTTTCGACAACCTCTCCGCCGCTCTGGCAGCGGCCACCGCGCGCAGCCGCTCGATACGCTAGACACCCACCCTGCCAAGCACACAGCCGCCCCGGATTACGCATCTTGGGCGGCTTTTTTCATGGGAGACACCATGAGTAAGAGCAACGCCTTCGAAACCGACATGCTGGAGCTGTACTTCAACGGCACCACGCATGCCAACCTGGCCGACAACGCCGGAACCTCGCCTGCAACCAACCTCACGGTGGCTTTGCATACGGCGGATCCCGGCGAGGCGGGCAATCAGTCCACCAACGAAATCAGCTATACCGGCTACGCGCGCGTCGACGTGGCTCGCACCTCGGGCGGCTGGACGATCACCGGCGATAGCGTCTCCCCCAACGCGAATATCGTCTTTGGGGAGAAGACGGGCGGTGCCAATGCCACCGCAACGCACTTCAGCGTCGGAACCGGCACATCCAACTACATGATGTACTCCGGCACGATCACCCCAAACATCTCGGTTGTTGACGGTGTCGTGCCCACGCTCACCACCGCTTCGACGATTCAGGAAGATTGATGGCGATGGGCCGGATCGCCAAGATCGCTGACGAGATTACCACGGATCCCGAAACAAGGGGCTATGCAGGCATGACGGACGCCGAGGTGGCGAACGACATGAACCTCGTTCTCTACGACGGTCCATCCGAAACGGGCGCATTGCTCAACTACCTGATGAGCAACAAGGCGCGGGATCACACCAGCGAAACGCCGACGATCATCTACGGCCGTCTCGCAAGGGTAGATGAGGCCGGCAACGCAGCCGCCGAAGCCACCACGCCAGACAATCAGGTTTTCGGCACGGACGGCGCCTTCAGCAACTTGACGCCCGAGCGCCTGGATGCCTGCAGAGCGTTCCTCGATCTCGCAAGACAAGACGGCTTGGAGAGCTTCGTCGCTCTCAGAACCACGGAAGTCTCGCTTGGAGACATGATGGACTTGGTGATAGCCGCAGGCGTCATGAAGAACGGCGACAAGACGAACATTCTCGCCTTGAGCCAAAACAAGCAGTCCCGTGGCCAGGTTATCGGCGTTGGAAACGTCAAGTGGTCTGACGTCGAAAAGGCGAGGGCGCTATGAACGCGAGGGCTCTCTGATGGCGGCGATCACGCGCAATTGGACCGAGAACCAAACGCTTCGCAGTGCCGCAACCATCGCGGCGGGCGACTCGTCTTCAGATCGCCTCGATATCAAGGACGACGCCACCATCGGCGGGGCGGATATCGTGCGTCTCTTCGTCGACTACACCAAGGGCAGTTCCAGCGGCATCACCGTCGAAGTCTTTGAAAGCGTCGACGGTGGCACCACGGACACCGACGTTCCGATGTTTGAGCGCAGCTATACCGCAAGTGCGAAGTTCGTTCTTGTCGTACGAGATGCCGCTAACGTGCTCGTCAACATCACCAATGACGACGGCTCCAACGCCACCGGCAATATAGCGATCAAGTACGCCGCTGCTGAGTGGCTTAGCACCTAGGCCGGGCTATGAGGCTCGACCGCCCCGAGCAATACAACGCTAGCCTGGCAACCGTAGACCCGCATTGGGCCAAGGTCTGGCGCAAGCCGGCCCTGCTGTTGCCCTATTGGGAGGAAATGGGCGGCGAGGATTTCTCCGATCTGGCCAATCCGACCGCCGCCATGACGGGCAATCCCACGGCTTCCTTGCCGAGCTTCGTCGGGACGCCCTATGGCTCCGCTCTTCTGCCGAACGGAACCGCTCGCTTCGATAGCGACGCGGTCTCCTATGACGGGCAATGGTCGCTGCAGGACGACGCCTTCTCGCTGTTCTATGCCTGCTGGATAGACGCGACCTTCACGCAAACGCCGGCTTTCGATCTCGCTCTCCAACGAGGGAACTTCCAGTCCTGGGCCGGATCCTGGATATGTCGCTTTCTGCCCGCTGGTGGATCGGCGAATAAGATTCGCTTTCAGGCGCGCGACGCCTCGGCAGCCAGCCGAAGTTACGATTTCAACGCCCTGTGGAACACACCGGGTCTGAGAACCATACTCTTCGTGCGCGAAGGCACGGAAGTCCGGCAGTACACCGATGGCGTTCTAAGGGAAACCAACACCGCGACCTATCCGGTGGGCTCCTTTGCGCCGGCGCAAAATGGCGACGATCTGCGCTTCGGCCAGGTCAGCGTCTCAAGCGGTGGCAAGGCGCACTTTCTAAGTGCGTTTATTGCCAACGATTGCATTCTCTCGGCGGAAGACGCCCGGGCATTACACGATGACCCCTGGGCCTGGGTTCGTCCGAAAGAGCATGTGCCGATTGTCGTCACGGCGGCTCCGGCGGGCAGCGTCGGCGAGGCCTCCGGGCAGGCCACCGTCACGGGAGCCGGGCAAGCCGTCCGCGAGGCAACGGCCAGCGCTTCGGGCAGTGCGACGGTCACGGGCATCGGTGCCGGCGGGGCGGGCGCGATTGCCTCTGCCTCTGGCCAGGCAACTGTCACGGGCACAGGCCTTGCCACAGCCAACGCCCTTGGCAGCGCAAACGGTCTGGCCACGGTCTTGGGCGTGGGGTCCACGGCGGGAAGCACTGCTTCAGCAACCGGCTTGGCAAGCGTTCTTGGAACGGGACAAGCGCCTCACAACACCACGGCATCCGCTGCGGGCCTCGCGACGGTCACAGGCGTTTCCGAAATCGGCAGCGTTGCTTCGGCTTCCGGTGCCGCGACGGTTACGGGTATCAGCCTCAGCGCCGTGGAAGGCGTCGGCCAGGCAAGCGGCCAGGCAACGGTTCAAGGTGTCGGAAGCGGCACCGGCCTCAACATTTGGGATCTGCCGCTCTCGGAGCACAACATCCCCGGCACCTTCGGCTGGCTCATGCAGAGGCTCCTCAAGAAGAGCGAGTTCATCGCTCTGAAAGACGATTAGTGCAAAAGGAGATACGGCTCGAGTACGAGCCTCAGCCCCGTCAGGCCAAAATGCATGCCGCTCGGGCCAATCAGGTCTTGTACGGCGGGGCGATGGGCGGCGGGAAAAGTCATGCCATCAGGTGGGATCTCTACGGCATTTGCCTGCAGAATCCGGGCTGCTTCGCGGTTCTCGTGAGACAAGCGCTGCCGCAGCTCTATACCAACCATATCATGGCCGCGATGCGCGAGATCCCCGAGGAGATCGCGACATTCAACCAACAGAGAAAGGCCCTGGAGTTCAAGAACGGTTCCGCGCTCTTATTCAGGCATTGCGATATCGATCAGGACTTGAATGACTTCCAAGGCATGGAAATCCACGCTTTGGGAATCGATGAGGCCAGCCTCTTGAAGCCGGAGCACCTTATCTACATTCGTGCCCGTGTGAGATTGGGTTCCTTCAAGCCGGAACAGAAATTCGCTGACGGTACTTACATCCTGCCGCGCATCCTTCTGGGGGCAAACCCCGGCGGCCTGAGTCATCAACTCTTGAAGAGGACGTTCATCGATCCCGCTCCTGCGGAAACGGTGTTTCACGACAAGACGACGGCAGATCCCAGAGATCCCAACTCCAAGGGATTCAGAACCGTCTACATCCCCGCCACCATGCGGGACAACAAGTACATAGACGCAGCCTACGCCGGGCAGTTCACCCTCATGAGAGACGATCTCGTGAGGATGTACCGCGACGGCGATTGGGATGTCATCCCGGGGGCTTTCTTCGACTGCTGGGATCGCAGCATCCATGTTGTCAAAGATTTCAATCCGCCGGAGCACTGGACGCGCTTTCGCTCCCTGGACTGGGGGCATGCGACACCTTTCTCAGTAGGATGGTGGTGCGTCTCGGACGGTGAAACCCCGGTAACCTTCCGGGGTGGCGAGCAGCGGCTTTTCCCCGTTGGGGCATTGATACGCTACAAGGAGTACTACGGCGCAGCGGTGGACCCCGTCACCAACCTGCCGATGCCGAACAAAGGCTTGAGACTCTCGCCGAAAGACGTAGCGGCTGAGATCAAGCGCCGCTCCAAGGGTGAAAAAATCGCCTACAGCGTGGCGGACAGCAGCATGTGGGAGGTCAGAACCGGCCCCAGTGCGGCGGAGCAGATGGCCCGCGCCGGAGTGCCCCTCAGGAAAGCGGACAGGAAGCGCAACACTGGCTGGGCTGAGATGTATGCGCGGCTCAAGGACGAGATGATGTTCATCTGCGAGGGCTGCACGGACTTTGTTCGCACTGTTCCAGGCTTGCACGCGGATCCCAACGACGCGGAAGACATCGAGAAACGAGGGCAGGAGGATCACTGCTTTGCGGCCGGAACCTTGGTCGAAACCGCGGACGGCCCGGTTGCCGTAGAGTGCCTGCCGAAGAGGGGCAGGGTTTTCTCCCCGGGCGGCGTCAAGCGCTATCGCTCCGCGCGCTTGACCAGAAAGAACGCGCCGGTGGTTCGGCTCACTTTCGAGGGCGGCAGGCAGATTGTTTGCACGTCCGACCATAAGTTTCTTACCGAAAACGGCTGGATTCCTGCGATTGACCTAATTGGCGAGAATCGATATGTTTGCATGTCTGACATGGAGTTTCGGGCATGCGAGTCACGGTTGTCTCGGAAACCGTCCAGGAGTTTGCCGGTCGGCGGTATTATCGCTGCGGCTATTACTTCCAGCGCAGGGGTGTGCGGCTTCACAGGGTCGTTTGGGAGGCGGTTAATGGACCGATTCCTGACGGCTGGCACGTCCACCACAAGGACGGAGACCGCGCCAACAACGCGCCCGACAATCTTGAGTGTCTATCGCCCTATCAGCATTTGGGCGGCAGGCATGGCGAGGAGTCTGGCCGGCGCGCTCGAAAGGCGCTGGCTCAGGCTCGCGAAGCCGCTCGCGCATGGCACGGTTCCGATGCCGGTATTGAGTGGCACAAACGGCAGTACGAGCGCCATTGCGCCGAGGCATTTCGGAGAACGCACCGTAAGCAGTGCAAGCAGTGCGGCAAGGACTACGAGGGCCGGACGCAGAACCGCTTCTGCAGCAACAAGTGCAAGTCCGCCTGGCGCCGCGCCAGCGGGGTCGATGACGAGACGAGGGCTTGCGTCGCCTGCGGTCAAGAGTTCCGCGTCAACAAGTACAGCAAGACCGAAAGCTGCTCGAGGGAATGCGCCGCCAAGCAATCGGCCCAGAAGCGTCGCGGAGTGCCTCAAAATCGAAGACGCAGGGCGGGCTGACGTTTACTGCCTGACCGTTCCCGAGACAGCCGCCTTCTGCATAGAGGGCGGCTTAATCGTTCATAATTGCGCCGATGAAACCCGCTACGCCGGAATGTCTAGACCAATGGTGACGGCCAAACCTGATACCCCGGTGGATCCCTTCGTTCCCAGACGAAAGACGTTCAACGAAGTGCTTGCCGAGAACACGAAACGCAGACGGGCCTATGGCTGATACCCAAGAACAAACCCCCCGCGAGATGGAGCGCGAAGAGGGCACCGTCCGTAGGTGGATCAAAGAATTCGAGGCTGCAGAGAAGGCTGAAGACACATGGCAACGCCAGGCCATGGATACTTGGCTGCGGTATAGCCAAAAGAAAAAAGGCCAGAAGCGCTCGTTCAACATCCTCTGGTCCAACACGCAAACCACGCTTCCAGCTGTGTACTCCAGCACGCCGCTTCCCGATGTTCGCCGCCGTTTTAGGGACCAGGACCGCATTGCGAGAAAGGTGGCGGAAGTCCTGGAGAGAACGATCTCGTTCTACTGGGATAAAACCGGTTCCGATAGAAAGATGCGCTTGGCATCCAGAGATATGCTGGTTCCTGGGCGCGGAGTTATGATCGTGCGCTATGCGCCGGAGTTCGGCCCGCAAATGGTGCGCAAAGATGCTTTTCTCTCGCAGGAAGTCGAGGGCGAGGTTCCTCGCGCGTTTGACGAGGACGGCAAGGAAATCGACTTCGATGACGTGCAATTCCCGCCTGAAGACGCTCTTGATGAGCAACCCTTTTTTGAACGGGAAGAAGAGGTCAAGCTTAGCGACGATATCGTTATTGAGCGCGTCAGGTGGCGAAATTTCACGCCGCTGCCGGCTGATGAGTGGTCCCGCTCTCGGGGTTTCCGCATCAAGAAACGCTTGACGAAACAGGAAGCCATAGAAGCTTTCGGCAAGGACTTAGCCAACAAGCTCACCTACGATTCTCCAAAGTCTGCCGAAGGCGGAGGGCAGCACGAAGCAAACAAAACCAAAGAAGCCGTCGACAGAGCCGAGATCTGGGAAGTCCACGATAGAGATGGCAAGCGGGTGCTCTTCATTCATCCCGATTACAAGGAAGAACCCCTTAAGACCATTGACGACCCCACCGGCATTGACGGCTTCTACACCATGCCGGAGCCGCTGTACTTTTCTTCTCCGGCGGACGATTTGGTGCCTCTCATTCCGTACTCCTTTTACAAGGATCAGGCCGAAGAGCTGAATGACGTTACGGTTCGCATCGGGCGGATCATTAGGCAGCTTCAGGCCAAGGGAGTCTACGACAAAGCCCTTATGGGCGATCTCGCAAACCTCAATGAGGCCGAAGACGGCGAGCTGGTTCCCGCAGAAGGAGGAACTGAGAGAAAGCTCGCCGATGCTATTTCATGGTGGCCTGTCGAGGTTTTGCAGCAGGTCCTGCAAAGCCTGTTGATCGCCAGAGAGCAGCTCAAGCAAACCATCTTCGAGATCACGGGGCTGTCGGACATCGTTCGCGGCGCCACCAAGGCGTCTGAAACCTTAGGCGCTCAGCAGATCAAAGCGCAATTCGGGTCTCTCAGACTGGATGACTTGAAGAGCGAGGTTCAGCGCTTCGCAAGGGATCTCTTCAACATCATGGCGCAGATCATAGCCAGGAACTTCGATCAAGAGTCCCTTCAGCGAATCACCGGAGTGGAGATGGCGCCCGAGGAATGGGCCGCCGTCATGGAGGTTCTTCGCAGCCCGGACTTCCTCTCTTTCCGTATCGAGGTGGAGACAGATTCCACCGTCGCACCGAGGATCAACGAAGAGCGCCAGGAGATCACCGCACTTTTGACGGCCGTCTCTCAGTACTTCCAGAGCGTCGGGCCACTCTCCGAGAGAGCGGGCGGGCCGATCCCCGATGAAGTCGTCATCAAGATGCTTTTGACATCAGTAAGACGGTTCCGTCTTGGACGCGTCATAGAGGATGAGCTTGAATCCCTTCTCCCTGGCTCCGGCAGGCAGCAGCAACCGCGCCAAGATCCGGAGAAGGAACAGGCTCAAGCGGAGGCGCAGGCCAACCTGCAGATGAAGCAACTCGAACTGCAGGCAAAGCAGCAAGAGGCCCAGCAGAAGCAAGCGCAAGCCGCGCAAGAGGCGAGAGTCTCGCAGCTGAAAGCGCAACTGGAGATGCAGCAGCTCACCATGGAAGCGGAGCGCTCCAGGACAGAGCACGAGCAAACCATGGAGGCCATGCGCTTCAAGCACCAGGCCACCATGCGCGAGATTGGAGCGAAAAGTGAATCAACAGCAAGCGCATAAATTTGTCAGGAAGCTCAAGGAACTGAAGGAGCTTTGTGAAGAGAGTGGATTGGGTCCTGTTGTGAGGATTCAGGTTGGTGACGCCGGCCCGCTCGCGGTGGCTATTCATATGGCATTCCAGCCAATCCCGCTATCTCGCACTGGCCAAAAGAACGTGTCTCGGTTCCCCCCTCCCATTCGACTGTTCAACACTTGGGTAGAAACCGCACCAATGGAAGAAGATGCCAAGATATCGGCTTGATAAGAACACCCGCGAACTCGTGGAGATCACCGAAGCAGCCAAGGTGCAGAAGTCCCCGCAGGTCTGGCGCGACATTCCCGAATACCAGTCTCCCCTGGGGAATTGGACAGTCGATGGCCGCGCCCAAAGACGGGAAGAGCTGAAACGCTATGGCTGTAGAGAGATTGATCCCTCCGAGAAAAGCCAGATCGACAGGATCACGGAAACAGGCCGCAAAATGCGAGGCGAAAAGTGAGCGAAGACGTCACCGACAAGCGCATTCCCATCCGCGAGCAGATGAAGGAAATTGCCCGTGAGCTGGCCGCCAAAGACACTTCCGATACTGATGAATTGGGAGAAGGTGAGAACGCCGCACCAGAAAAGGGCGGGGGTGGCTCAGATGTGGATCAACAGGAAAGTGCGTCTGAAACAGAAGTTTCCAAAAGTGACGCCGCTCCAGATGAGGAGGCGGCGAGCGCAGAAGGAGAAAGCGTCCCGCCGGAGGACGCAGATGAAATTGAAAGTATCGAGATACCGGATTTTTGGGCAGATGAGGCCCGCCTAGAAAAGTTCAAGGCTCTCCCGGAGGACGTGCAAGACGCTCTTTTGGCGAGAGAGAAAGAGATCGCGGAGCGCGAGCAGGCTTTCGCTCAGCAGCCCGCCGATCTACAGCAACGATACGATGCGATCAACGCCGCTTTCGAGCCGCATCGCCAGCGCCTGCAAACCGCAGGCCTCAACGACGTGCAGGCTATCGAGCGGTTGTTGAACGCACACGCCTATTTGGAGCGTTCTCCCCAGGAGGCGCTTCAGGTTCTTGCGAGACAGTACGGAGTCAACTTGCAGGGCGCCTCGGCACAGCCGCAGGCCACCGAATACGCCGACCCTCTGGAGCAAAAAGTCGCGCTGCTTGAGCAGCGTTTAGTCCAACAGGCCCAAGCATTCCAGCAACGGCAGACAGAGGCGGAAGTCGAGCGCCGCAGCGCGGTGATCAAGGCTTTCCTCGATCAGGACGTCGGCGGGAAAACGCGGGAGGACTTCGTCAAGCCGGTTGCCGATCAGTTCGGTACCCTATTGACAGATCTCTCCCAGAGCCGCGATCTCTCCGAAGCCTTGAGCATGGCGTATTCGCTTACGGTGGGTGAGACACCCCAGCCTAAAGCCAAGCCCGACAAGGCAGTCTTGGAACGCGCCAAGCGCGCCAAAGCCGCCAACATCAAGGATTCCTCCGAACCCACTTCGGCCCCACCGGCCAAAGTCGGCGAAACCCTCAAGGATACTGTCAGAATCGTTGCCAAGGAGCAGGGCCTCATCCAATAGGGGATAGGCTATGGCTTCGCCAAATGCGATCTTTACGGAGATCGTCACGACGACTCTCCGGCGTCATCCCGCCGTCATCAACGACAACGTGAGCAACCACAACGCTCTCTGGCGTCGGATGCAGGAGCGGGAAAACATCGTCCGTGAAGACGGCGGCTACGAGATCGTGGCGCCGCTCGACTACGCGGAGAACAGCACCTTCCAGCGTTACGACGGCTACGAGATCCTGAACATCGGCGCGTCCGACGTTCTCTCGGCTGCGAAATACGATTGGAAGCAGGCTGCCGTACACGTCACCGCCAACGGCAAGGAACTGCGCCAGAACTCGGGTGGGGAGCGGATCGTCGATCTCGCCGCTGCCCGCTTGGAGAACGCACAGCGGACGGCTGCCAACAGCATGTCCAACGACGTCTACTCCACGGGTGCGGCAGCCAATCAGATCAACGGTCTTGGAGCGTTGATCACCAACGACGGCACCGGCACGGTTGGTGGGATCGTCAGTGGAACCTTCACCTTCTGGAAGAACCAATTCCAAGAAGCGGCGGCGCCCACCTCGACCAACATCAAGGGCTTCATGGAGTCCTTGTGGCTGAACACCCTTCGCGGCGAGGATCGGACGGATCTGATCGTCTTCGCCAAGAACTACTATCAGCTGTACTGGGAGAGCCTGACGGATCTGCAGCGCTACGGCGACGTGCGCACTGCCGGTGCGAACATGATGAACCTCAAGTTCAACACGGCGGATGTGGTCTACGACAGCGCGGCTTCCGGCCTCGCCGACAACAACGGCTACTTCCTGAACACGAACTATCTCAAGCTCCACGTCCACCGCGATGCGAACTGGACGCAGGGCGAACGGGATAAGTCGATCAATCAGGACGCCGTTGTCATTCCCATCATCTGGCAGGGCAACTTGGTTGTTTCCAACCGCGCCCGCCAGGGCAAGCTCTTCACCTAAGGGAGGCGACAATGGCAGTAACCGACCACATCATCACGCCCACTGTCGGCCCGGATTTCAATCGCCGCACGACCGAGGCGGAATTCGCCCTCGGCACGGTGGTGATGGGCACCAAGAACACCGGCTGGATCTACGTCCAGGCGGCGGGAACCATCGCGGCCGCCGGCACTTGCTCGGTCAACACCGGCACCTTCGTCGCCACGGCGGGCGCCGGTCCGTTCACGGCTGATACTGCCTTCACGGCAGGCCAATACGGCTGGGTGCGCCAGACGGCACAGGTTCTTGCGTAACCCCTCAGGCAGGCAGTCCTGAGCCTACTCGGGGCGGTTCTCCGGAGCCGCCCCATTCTTTTGGAGACCACACATGCATCTCGTTCCGCTTCGTTTCGAGGCCAAATACCGTCAAAGCAAGGAAGGCTATGAGGATTGGGTGACGGCCTTCATCGATCAGAACACTCAGCCGAACATGCCCTGGACCTTCTGGCGCGAGTCCGTGGAAAGACAATTGCGCAACGACGGCACTTCCGAGGCCGAGCGCCTCGAAGTTCTCGGTGCCTATGACAGGCACTATGCGGCTTGGAAGAAAACCGAGTCCGACGAAATCATGGTCGACGGCATGCCCTTGAAAGAGTGGCCGCCGCTGAACCGCGAGCAGGTGCAGGCCCTCAAGACGGCGCATATCCTCTCCGTGGAGCAGCTCGCCCAAACCTCGGACACTCAGCTCGAGAAGGTGGGGCCGGGCTTCAAAGGGCTCAAAGCCCTGGCCCAGAAATACCTGGAGGAGAAGAAGGACTCCGATCTCATCGCCCGGCTCGACAGCATGGAGCGCAACTTCGAAGCCTCCTCAAAGGCGAAAGACGACGAGATCGCCGCTCTTAAGGCGCAGCTTGCAGCCCAGACAGTAGCCGCTCAGACAGCGGCAGCAACGCCCGCAGCCGAACCCGAGCCTGTAGCTGAGCCCACCGCTGCCGAGCCCACCGAAGCACCACGCATCAAGCGCGGCCCTGGCCGTCCTAAGAAGGCGGCATGACACTCCTCAGCATCTGTCAGGAGGCGACAAACCTGGCAGGCGTGCTCACCCCGGATAGCATCGTCGGCAACAGCGAGGACACGGCGCAACGCCTCCTCGCCTCGGCGAATGCCACCGGCAAGGAATTGCTCAAGGTGCACAGGTGGGCGGTTCTCCAGGAGGAGCATCCGTTTCCCACCGTCGCGGACCAGCCTGACTATCCCCTCCCGGACGACTACGACCGCATGATGGATTTCACCGCCTGGGACCGCACCCACTATTGGAGAATTCGGGGTTCCATCTCGCCTCAGGAATGGCAGCTCTACAAGTCCGGTGCCGTTGGATTGTCACTCAACAGCTACAAGCGTTTTCGCCTGAAAGCCTCCTCTGGGACGAAGAGGTTCTTCATCGATCCCACGCCCAAGTCAGCCGAGAATCTCATCTTCGAGTACGTGTCGAGTCATTGGTGCGAAGACAGCGGCGGCACGGGCCAGGCCATGTTTGCCGCTGACAGCGATAATGTCCGCTTGCCTGAGCATCTCTTCGTGCTCGGGGTGCATTGGCGACTCTTACGTTCTTTCGGGCAGCCCTACATAGACGAGCGCAACGACTACCAGCAGCGCGTTCTCCAGGAAATCAGGGACGACAAGCCTGGCACCGTCATCGGGCAGCAAACCCGCGTCAAGGGCGTGCGCATCCCTGAGGGGAACTGGCTGCAATGACATTGGGATTCATGCTGCCCACGCCTCAGTCCGTGCAGAGGTCGAGGAGCGTCGCAGCACGCGTGCCCACCGTTCCCTCCCCCAACGACGGGCTCAATCTTCGGGACGGTTTGGCAAGGTTGGCGCCCACGGAAGCCACCAGGCTGGATAACTTTTTCCCCTGCTTCGACTGCGTGAGGGTGAGACTCGGCTATGGAGAATTCGTCGGAACCGGACTTGGAAGCGGAAGCGTCCCAACTCTTGCGGAATATCGTTCGGGAAGCAGCCACGCCTTCCTCGCTGGAGCAAACGGCAATCTCTATAACATTGCCAGCGGGTCAGCTGTATCTCTCGCGTCGGGGTATGCCGAAAACCGTTGGCAGTGGCAGAACTTTGACGGAAAGCTCGGGCTGGTAAACGGCACAGACACGCCCCAACAATACAACGGCACGGCCGTCTCGAATCTCACGCTCACGGCGTCTTCAGGCTCCTTCCCCGCTGGGCAGCCTATCGGCATCGCGGGGCACAGGAGTCGAACGTACTTCTGGTGGGATAACGATCAGTCCCTCTGGTACTCGGCACTCAACGCCTTGGGTGGAAGCCTTACGGAGTTCAATCTTTCCCGTGTTGGCCAGTTCGGGGGCAAGGTGGTTGCGGTTTCCACCGCCACGGTAGGCGGCGAGGCAGGCGACTTCGCGGGCGGCGGCATCGCGGAAGACTTGCTCGTGATTCACATGTCCAGTGGCGACGTGATCGTCTATCAGGGCTCCGATCCTGGCAGCGATTTCGTCATGGTGGGGGTTTACCGCACTGGGACTCCTGTCGATCCCCGCACGACAACGAAGATCGGTGACGACGTTGTTCTCCTGAACTCGGATGGCGCCGTGCCGCTCAGCCAAGTGCTTAGAGTGGGAAGGTTTTCACGCAACAGAACCCTCTCCGAGAAGATCCGCCCGGACATCATCGATGCGGTGGCCAACAACGGCGCCAATAGCGGCTGGGAATTGATCTATTGGCCTTCAGGCCCGTGGGTGCTGGTGAACGTGCCGATCTCCTCAACTCAATCCTATCAGTACGTCATGAACGCGGAAACCACGGGCTGGTGCACCTACGGGAGGTTCTCCTCCCCCATCAATGCCGCGACATGGGGACTGTTCGATGACGGCCTCTACTGGGGCAGCCATGATGGGAAGGTGTATCGTATGCAGGGCTTCACCGATGTTGGCGCCAGCATCGTTACCTCCGCTCGCCAGGCACCGAACGCCTTCGGTCCCCAAGCCATCCAAAAGCTCGTCAAGGGCATACGCCCGCTCTTCGAGGGAGAGGGGGATTACTCCATGGGCGTCAGCGTGGAAAGCGACTTCAAGCAACGCACGCCCCCATCGAGTGAAATCACCTACACGGGCTCCGGCGTTGCTTGGGAGGACGTGGAGGACGATTGGGACATGTGGGACTACGAGTGGGGCTCGGACTTGGGCGGTAGCGTTTTTGGGGATTGGATCGCCAGAGACGCGCGGGGGAACAGGTTCAACGTCCATCTCACCACCAGCAGCGCCTCGGAACTCAAGTGGTTCTCGACGGATTTCCGCATTCAGAACGGGGTTGGCATATGAGTGCGCTTACCGGCCGCAAGGCGAAAAATACTTACGGAAATCTGCTCCAAGTCGACAACAGCAACAACGGCGTCGATGCCACCTTAAGAGACGTGGAAGACGGGCGCGGAACAATCTCCGCCATCAAGCTTTCCACGACGACGCTTCAAATCCCCGCAAGCAAGACGCTCGCCGTTCCTGGCACCCTCGACATTACCGGCGCCACCTTCACGGGCACGGTGCCGGTATCGGGCGGGGGCACCGGGGCCGCGACGTCTGCTGCCGCCCGAACCAATCTGGGACTGGAAATCGACGTCGACGTGCAAGCCTACGACGCGACACTGACAAGCATTGCTGCATTGGGAACCGCTGCCGACAGATATGCCTACACCACCGGGGTGGATACCTGGGTAGAGGGGACGATTACAGCCGCAGGCCGGGCCATCCTTGACGATGCCGATGCCGCAGCTCAACGCACGACACTGGAACTCGGTGCACTTGCCACACTCGATAGCGTCGGCACGGCTCAGATCGGCAACGATGCCGTCACCGCCGACAAGCTCGCCAATACATCCGTCATCGCGGGGACGTACAACAGCGCCGATATCACCGTTGACGCTCAAGGACGCATCACCTCCGCAGAGGACGGCCAAACCGGCTGGAACCCGCTGGAGACGTTCAACACCTCCAGCGGTTCGGTGCATGAGAACACGGCCGTTCCCGCTGGGGTAACGCGGGTACGCTTCGACTTCCAATCGGTGAATGTCTCCACCAGCGCGGACATTCAATTGGAGCTGGGAGATTCGACGGCCTACGCTTCCACCAGCACCGGGGCGATCACCACCTTGGGTGCTGCCAGCCTGAATACGGGCAACTTCAGTAGCGGGCCTGCTTTGCTGACAAACGGCCTCACCACGGCGTTGGATCTCCTGCATGGCAAGGTGGAGTGCGAGAAGATCGGCAACAATTGGGCTGTCGCCGGCGCGCTCTACAGCGGCCAAGGGGCGGCTGTCTGGTCCGGGGGCGGCCTCATCACCCTGACGAGCGCCTTGACGAGGCTGAAACTGACTTTGGACGCCGCAGGCAACTACGCAGGCGGCAGCGTTCAGGTATCGGTGTACTCCGAGTAAGAACGTGATTTCGCTTGTATGGGGGCAAGATCAGCTTGTCGCCGACTTCGTTCACCAAAGGATAAGCCCAAGCGAGCCCTTCCAGCCCGGCACCTACAGGGCCATGGGTTTCGCAGACGATGGCAAGCTTTTGGCCGGCGTGGTTTACCATAATGTTCCGGCCTGGGGCTCGGTGTGCGAACTCGCGCTAGCAAGTGATTCCCCGCGCTGGTGCTCGAAGGGCGCCTTCGCGGCAATCCTGTCCCTCCCGTTTAGCGACAAGCGCTGTTTCAATCTTGTCTTGAGAATAGAGGCAACCAACAAGCGCTCGCGGAAGCTGGTGGAAGGGGTGGGCTTCAAGCCGAGGGGAACGGTGCATCACGCCTTTGGCTACAACCGGCACATGACGATTTACGAGTTGACGCGAAAGCAGTGGAGCAAAGGAAAGTTCCATGTGGAAACCTAGATGAGCAGCGGTGGCAAGGGCGGCGGCGGTGGCGGTATCAGCGATATCGATCCCAACGAAGTGATTCGCTCGCAGGCAGCCGCCAACCGCATTACCCAACTCACCCCCCAGGGCAATCAGATCTTCGGCACCATCGACGCGCAAGGCAACTTCGTGCCCAACACCGGCGATCAATCCGGGCTGCTGATTGAGGAAAGCCCCTTCCAGCAGCGGTTCCGCCAAGGCTTCGAAGACTTGGCCCTCACTCTCCAGGAATCCGCTGCCCCGAGAATACAGAACCTTCCCCTGACACCGATAGACACCTCCGGCTTGCCTGCGCTGAGAGGGGAATTGGACTTCACCGGTCTTTCCGAGCTGCCGCAGTCGAGCGACTTCGCCGACTTGGCGCAACAGGCGGAGCAGGCCACCTTCGATAGAGCGGCTGGGCTCCTCAATTCGCAGTTCGACAGACAACGCGATACCCTGCAGCAGGAATTGGCCAATCGTGGCGCCCCTGAAGGCGGGGAACTCTTCAATGATCGGCTGGGATTGCTCCAGGAGAGCCAAAACGAGGCGCTGACGCGGGCTGCGCTCGATAGCGTCCTTGCGGGGCGTCAGGAGCAACAGCGTCTCTTCGGCAATGCTCTGGCGTCCAGGGGGCAGGGATTGAATGAACGCCTTGCCGAGATCTCCACCGCCAACACAGGCCGCGCGCAGGGCCTCCAGGAGCAGCAGAGCTTGCGCGCCACGGAACTTGGTGAGCTGGCGAATATCCTCGGTTTGCAGCCCGTCAATCCCGTTGGAGTACAGAATTTCTTCCCGCCGGCGGGCATTGACGTAACGGGTGCCTTCGGCCTCAGCCAAAATGCCGATATCGCCCGCGCGAACGCAGCCTCCCAAGCGCAGAACAGCCTGCTGTCGGGGCTCTTCGGACTGGGCTCGGCCGGGATAGGACTCTTCTAATGGCTTTCCAGGGAAACAACATCTTCCGCAACGCACAAACCGGTGCGGCCTCTCTGCCTCAGGGTGGCGTGGCTCAGCGGCTCGCAGCCATGTCTGTTCCAAGCGGCTTCCAGCGCCCCATGACGATCTCCGATATCCTCGCCATGCAGTCCATGGGTGGGCAATCCATGGGTGGGCAAGGTGTCAACGCGGTGCCCAACAGCGTGCTCGGACGCCTCCCGGTGGGCGCGGCCCCGCCGCCGCCTGCTCCCCAGCCCATGCAGAAATCCAACCGCGATATCCTCAGCGAGTTCCTCGCCGGTTTGCCGCAGGGAGGGATTTGATGGTTTCCTTCGCGCCGGCCAAATTCCAAGCACTCCAGCAGCCTCAGCAGGGCACTCTTGCCAACAGGCTAGCCTTGGCGCAAGTCGCGCAAACCCCCATTCAACCCCTTCAGCTGCAACAGCCGCGTTCGGGGGTGGAATTGGCGGGCAACCTGGCGCAAACCTTCAGCAACCAGATCCAGCAACGCCGCAAGGTGGAAGCGCAAGAGAAGCTCCGGGAAGAGCGGAAGGGGCAGCTTGTGCAGTTCATCGCCGACAGGCAGGGCGGGGATGCGGGCACCATTCAGTCCCTTAACAGTCTGCCCGTGGAGACGTTGAACGCCCTGGCAGCTGGTGTGGCGCAGCGGCAGTTTTTGCCCGAAGCACCGGATCGCACCTCCCTTGAGCGCAATGCCATGGCTGCAACCGGGCAACCGCTTAACCATCCCGATACGCAAGCCCTGATCAGGCAGAATCTGACGCGTCCCACGGGCACGAATGTCAGCGTCACCACCAATATTCCACGCGGTCGCGCGCCTGCCGGTTTTCAGTATGTCCGAGACAGCGAGGGCAATCTCGTTCTTGACGATCAGAACAGGGCTCAGCTTGTGCCGTCGCCGGGCGGCCCCGTCGAGCAGGAAATGGCCGCAGCGGAAGAACAGGCCGCCGCACGCCAGCAACAAACCGAGCGCACTAGCGATCTCGTAACGCAAGACATCCGACGCGCCCTGTCGCTGATAGACGAAGGTGCGCTGGGAACGACAGGCCCGCTCAATCCTGTGGCGCGCCAGATTCCGGCCAGCGATGCCGATCAGCTCCAGGGCTTGTTGAATACGGTGCGGGCCAATGTCGGCTTTGATCGCCTGCAACAGATGCGGGAGAACTCCCCAACCGGCGGTGCTTTGGGACAGGTCAGCGACAGCGAGCGCGCAGCTTTGGAGGCCACCATGGGCGATCTTGAGGCCAGCCGTGGCGCCGACCAGCTCAGGTTCAACCTTATCCGATTGAATAATCTCATGCTCGATACCGTGCATGGCCCCGGCAATGGCCCGCCGCGCATGGAGTTGCCGCGCGTGAACGAGGGCAGGGGGCAGATGGGCCGCGCTCAAACGGGCCGGACGCAACAGAGAACCGAGCCTGAAGAGGTTCTAGAGCTTGAATTCGATGAGAACGGCAATTTGAGGTTCCGGCAATGACCGAGGTCCGGCTTCCTGACGGCAGGGTGGTCAAGGCACCCGATAATGCCACCAGGGAGCAAATCATCGAATTCGTTCAAAGCCAAGGCCTCGTCCAACCTCAAGAGCCGGATCGCAGCCTGTTTCGCCGTGCTGACGATTTCGTTCGTTCTCTCGCCGAAGGGGCGACGCTTGGCTTTGCCGATGAAATTGCTGCTGGGCTCAATACCGTCACGGGCCTTGGTTCCGGAGACTTAAGCGAGAACCTGGCGGCAGAGAGGGAGCGTGATCGGGCGATCCCGACATCCACGCGCCTCGCCGGGAACGTTATCGGCGGCCTTGCCGTTCCAGGCGGCGCGGCGAGAACCATTCCTGGCGCTATCGGGCGCGGTGCCGGCTTCGGTGGAGTGGCAGGATTCGGGGCAGGCGAGGGTGGGCTTGAGCAACGCCTGGAGACCGCGCGAACCGGTGCCTTGACGGGCGGTGCTGTTGGTGGAGGCCTGGGGGCCGCGTCTCGGGCAATCAGTCCTCGCGTTAGTCCCGATGTTGTTCGACTGCAAGCGGAAGGTGTCCGGCCCACGGCTGGGCAAATCACCGGGTCTGCCGGCTCGGCAATCGAACAGCGCGCCGCCAGCTTGCCGATTCTCGGTGATGCTATTCGCACGGGCCGCACGCGAGCGCTGAACGACTTCAATCGCGCAGCCATCAATCAAGCCGTGAGGGGCTCGGGCGTTCAATTGCCCCGCAATGCCGAAATGGGCCGCAAAGCCATTGCTTCGGTCGAAAAGCAGCTCGGCAATCGTTTCGAGGACATTCTTAGCCGCATCCCGCGTGTCCGCGCCGACAGCCAATTCGCCGACGATGTTCGCTCGGCAACTGAAATCGCCAACCGTCAAACCGAAGGCGGGCGCGGGGTCTTCGATCAGGCCCTCAGCGATCTTATAGACGTGGTCAGCAAGGCGGAACGCTCTCGCGGGGCCATCACCGGCAAGGAAGCCAGCCGGCTTGTCACCAATCTCCGGACAAGGGCCGACAGCTTCCGGAATGCGCCGGACCCCCTTCGGAGGGATATCGCTCAGCCGTTGGACGATCTGCGCGAGGCCTTCGAGGACTTGTTGAGCCGGAGCACCACGCCTGAGAACGCTCAGGCTCTGCAGAATGTCAGGCGCGCTTGGGCCGGCTTTTCACGTATTCGCGATGCATCCACGCGCGCTGGCTCCAAGGATGGTATCTTTACGCCGGCGGCGCTAAAAGCGGCAGCAAGGTCTGCGGATCGCAGCGTCGGCAGGGGCCGTTTTGCGCGCGGCGACGCCTTGCTCCAGGAATTGGCGGAAGACGCGGAGCGCGTTCTCGGCAACACCGTGCCGGATTCCGGAACGGCAGAGCGTGTCATGCAAGGTGCTTTGGGAACCAGCGCCCTCTTCGATCCCGTGACGACAGGATTGGCAGCGGGGGGCGCGGGCGTTCTCTCTCTACCTTTCACGCGGCCCGGCCAGGCACTGACGCAAGGGGCGCTGACGGGCCGGCAATCTCTGCCCTTTAGAGCGACATCGGAAGCCGTGCGGCGTGTCCTGCCGGGTGCTTCGATTGGCGCTGCACAAGAGCAAGCCAGGAGGCGTTAAGGTTTTCTCTTGAAGATATGATCGTAGCGGTTAGGCCAGAGAATGCCACCCAGCATGACGGCAAAGACGATCACGCCGACTCTGTTGGCATCCAGGAATGCCAAGATGGCAGCGCCGGTTTCGCCAAGATAGTCCAGCGCGAAGATGCTGCCGATGATGGCTGCGACAAGAGCGAAGCGCCACATCAGAACGGCCTCTCGACGCCGTAAGGCTGGAACTTACGCGGTGCGTAGGATGGCTGCCGTTGCGGCCTATACTGCGGCTGGTAGCTGCGGCGTTCATCCCGGTATGTCGGCGGGCCGATCAAAGGCTGAATGAACGTCTGGCTATTGTCCTGCTGATAGCTCGGTGAGCCTATAAGCGGCTGGATACGGGTTTGGCCGTGGTTCGGCACCATCCAATTGGGCGCCACGCCGGTCTGGCCGTAAGTCTGTGCGGCTGTCGGCGATGCTATCGCCGTAGAGGCGAAGAGCAGCATTAGCACTGAAAGTAGAAGTTTCATCGTTCCCCCTTCCTTCCAGGTTGGGGGTTTTCTCGTTCTTGTCAAGATGGAAGCGCTACACCGGCGCCGGCTGGTATGAAATGTCACCCTTGAGCAACACTGCAAAAACGTAGAAAATTTACGGGATCTAGCGCCCCGACCCACCGCTGCCACGGCGGGCCGGGACTTTCACAGCACGTAACGGAGCTACGCGCCATGACAGCCAAAAGTATTAACACCCAAAGCCTTCACGCTTCCGTGAAGAGCGTGACATTGTAATGACAACTCATAGCGTGGCCGACCTGGCTCAGGTGGTCGGTGAATTGCGCGGTGTCACGCAGTCGCTCCAGCGGCAGTTGGAGCAGCAGCACAAAGACATGATGGGTTTGCTCTCGAATCAGCAGACCGTCATGCAGCGCCAGGACCAGCGCCTCAAGGATATCGAGCACGCTCACACGCGGGCCAAGACCATTGCCCGCACGATAGGTGGGATAGCCGCCCTTGTCGGCCTGGAGCGCTTGGCGCACTGGCTCGGCTGGCTACCGCCGACAAGCGGTTGAGTTTGATGCGAACCGCTCTCCTGGCTCTCTGTCTATCGCTGCTGCCGATCACTGCCGCTGCAGGCATGCCGCGCTGCGGCCCCTACGAAGAGCAGATTGCCTATCTGCGCGAGGTTTACGACGAACACCCCGTGGCGCGGGCGCTTGAAGCGCGCGGCGGGCTGCTGGAAAGGTTGGAAAGCCGCGATGGCCGGACATGGACATTGATCGTCATCAGTCCAAGCAAAATCGCCTGCGTCGCTGCTGCGGGCGAGCACTGGCACCGGCTCATTCATGAACCAAACCGTCATGGACCAGAAACCTAGAGGCCCGCTGCGTCATTGGCCGATTGTCGCCACGGCCGTAACGCTCACCCTCGCCCTCGCCACAGGTGCCGCCAGCGTGGTGGACCAGCTTGGCCGCCATGACGAGCGCATTACCAAGCTGGAACAGCGCCTGAACGCGCTGGAGCGCCGCCTCGATCGCGCGGAGGACTTCATGGTCGACAGATTTTTACCCTCGTCATCCGGACGATAAATCAGGAGAGAAAGCAATGCCCGTTAATGTCAACAATCTTCATGTGCGTTTCGTCGCCGACAAGGTTCACCGCTTCGGCTACGAGCTGATCAAGTCCAATTCCGCCAACGGCTCCTACATGGGCAACGCAGACCGCGTGCGCCTGGAGAGCTACCTCAACGCGGTCGACTTCGCGATCAACTGGAT
>JASJEH010000067.1 GCA_030064755.1 Methyloceanibacter sp.
ATTTGAGGATCTCACCCGACAACACCATCACCGTTCTTTCGGCGCACTTTGAAGGCGGCCAGGGCTGCCATACCGGCATAGCAACTCTCGTCGCAGAGGAACTCGACGCAGACTGGGAGCAGATTCGGTTCGAGGGGGCGGCCGGCAATACGAAACACTATGGCAACCTCGCATGGGGCGGTCAGGTTCAAGGAACTGGCGGCTCCACCGCAATGGCGAGCTCTTGGGACCGCTACCGCCAAGCTGGAGCTGCTGCCCGCTCGATGTTGATCGCAGCAGCAGCTAAGTCCTGGGGCGTACCCGAGTCAGAGATTACAATCGAACAAGGTGTACTCCGGCATCACTCGGGCCAGTCGTCAGGTTTTGGCGCATTCGCCGCGCAAGCGGCAAAGATGGCGCCCCCCAATAAAGTGACGCTTAAGGACCCTGCCGACTGGACTCACATTGGCAATGCGGACCGACGGCGGCCTGATACTGCGCCCAAAACGACTGGAGCGCACACGTTCACAATCGATGTCATGCTTCCCGACATGTTGACTGCCGTTCTAGCCCGACCGCCATTGTTCGGTGCGAAGGCGAGTACGTTCGATGCCACGACAGCAAAGGCGGTGCCCGGTGTGGTCGAGGTGGTCGAAACGCCCCGCGGCGTAGCCGTGGTGGGAAAGGACACTTGGTCAGCGATCAAGGGACGCGACGCCCTTGATGTGACGTGGGACGATAGCGAAGCTGAGAAGCTCGGCTCTGACGAAATTGTTGCCCAGTACTTGGAGCTGGCCAAATCCGATGATGGCGCAGTTGTGCGCAATGATGGAGACGCGAAGGAATCGCTTGCGGACGCGTCTCATGTTGTCGAAGCTGCCTTTGACTTTCCCTATCTCGCCCACGCTGCGATGGAGCCGCTCAATGCGGTCGCACGCCTTGAGAACGGCACGCTTGAAATCTGGGCTGGGCATCAACTTCCCGATCTTTACCAGCAAGTCGCGGCCCAAATCCTCGGCATAAAGCCCGAACGCGTGAAGCTCCATGTAATGCCGGCGGGCGGCTTCTTCGGTCGACGAGCAACCCCGGATTCCGACGTGATTGTCGAAGTCGCAAGCATCGTGAAAGCGCTCGGCGAAGGAGTCCCAGTCAAGGTGCAGTGGACACGCGAAGACGATATGACCGGCGGACGCTATCGCCCGCTTTATCATCACGTGGTCCGTGCGGGCCTTGACGCATCAGGGCAACCTGCGGGCTGGCAACACCGTATTGTTGGTCAGTCGATCCTGAAGGGCACACCGTTTGAGAGCATGCTGGTAAAGGACGGAATTGACGCAACCTCAGTCGAAGGCGCCAATGACTACCCATACGGCGTTCCAAATGTTCTCGTCGATCTGGTCACCACCGACGTCCGCGTACCGGTGCTTTGGTGGAGGGCTGTTGGCCATACACACACCGCCTATGTCGTTGAGACGGTGATCGACGAGCTTGCGCATAAAGCCAATAAAGACCCGGTCGAATTCCGTAAGGCACTGCTACAGGGTCATCCTCGACATCTCGGGGTATTGAACCTTGCTGTCGAGAACGCCGATTGGGGTACGCCCATGGCAGCTGGCCGCGGGCGCGGTGTAGCTGTCCACAAGTCATTCGATAGCTATGTGGCGCAGGTAGCAGAAGTCACCGTCGACGATGGTCGCGTGAAAGTGGAGCGGGTCGTTTGCGCTGTAGATTGCGGCATTGCCGTCAACCCCGACATTATCCGAGCTCAGATGGAGGGCTGTATTGGCTACGGCCTTTCTGCAGCACTCCATGGGAGCATAACGCTTGATGAGGGGCGCGTCGTTCAAACGAACTTTGACGGCTATCGCTGCTTGAGAATAGATGAGATGCCTGAGGTCGAAGTGCACATTATGCCCTCTTCAGAGCGTCCGACGGGAGTCGGCGAACCAGGCTTGCCTCCAATCGCACCGGCTGTTGCCAATGCCGTATTTGCCGCCACCGGCAAACGCGTTCGACGGCTGCCAGTGGCAGATCAGCTGAGTGAGTAGCGGCCATGCACTGAATTACTGCGGTGGCTAATGGCAGAGGCATTACCTTTGCAGCGCAGCGCGACATGCTTGAGTGAATTCGCCGCCATTGTGCTGGCGGCTGGCGCATCTCGGCGTATGCAAGGCAAGTCGAAGCTTTTGGAGCCTTTAAGGGGAAGCCCGCTACTTGCGCACAGCCTCCGCGTTGTCACTGACCTTGGGCTTTCCGACGTGTTGGTTGTCGTGCGGCCTGATACGGCGGTAGTGACAGCCTTAGGAAAGGACTGGCCCGTGACGTGGGTGAGCAATCAACACGCGGATGAGGGAATGGGCACGTCTATTGCCGCCGGGATTTCCAGCTTGCCCGAAACGACACGTGGTGCCTTTGTTGTCCTAGGAGACATGCCCTTCGTTGGCAGAAGTACCTACAAGAAACTTGCTCAGGCCTTTTGTCCGGACCGGGGAACGACCATTTGCGCCCCAATGTATGGCGATCGATTGGGGCAACCGGTTTTGTTCGGTCAGAAGCACTTTACGGCCTTGGGGAAACTTCGTGGCGATGTAGGAGGACGGGCACTGCTTCAAACATATGCGAACGAAGTCGAACGCGTCGCCGTTGACGATTGTCACGTGTTGACTGACCTTGATGAGCTGCGCGACTTCACGCCTTGGAATCGTTTTGGATTAGGTATTCCATCGCGTAACGATCAATAACTACAGGGTCCCAACCTGTTGCGCATGTCTGTGTTGGGCTATTTGCGGCCTTTCTGTCCGGAAACTAGAATGTCGGGTATTCAATAGTAGGCAGACGTCCGCAAGGCCCGCATAGGGGTCCGTTAAGTGCCAATAGCGGACATTGGGCGACGAAGCCAAGTCGACCAGCAGTTGAGAACGGCGACGCCGCAACGCTGAAAGACCCCATGCGTTGCGTTGGCGTTCAGCTTCCTTGCGTGCGCGCGATGAGACTCGGGATCCGAAGGGTTGCTGTTTCGATGAATGCTCTGACGGCGGGGCGCATCAGGCGGTTTGACTGAAAGACCAAATACACGGGCACTTGGCGCGCGAACCAGCCCGGCGCGACCTGCACCAAGCGCCCGGCTTGGACATCGGGTGCGGCGACCAGCTCGGGCAGCACAGCGATAACGTCGCTCGAGAGCGCCGCATCACGCAGCAGCCACGGGTTCATGCAGACCAGGCGTGACTTCACGCTAAGCAATCGCTTCTCGCCTCTAACCGAGATGAGTTGCAGGGTTGGCCGCGGCCCGTTCCCTTGATGGAGTAAGACCATCGGATTGTCTTCGAGCGCCTCGAGAGAGACCTCCGGCGCCTCGGTGCGCCGGTAGAGCGCGGCTCGAACGGCTCCCATGGGCGTTGCGACCAAGGTTTCGTCTAGGGGTGGCCCAACCCGGATCGCCACATCATATCCGTCCTCGACTAAGTTAGAATGCTTGTCGGTCAGATCGATATGCAGATCACAATTCGGGTTTTCGTCGAGAAACGCCGTAACGGCGGGACCGAGAAGCGCCTGGCCAAAGATGGTCGGCGTCGTCATTCGCACTGTTCCGACCGGTGCGTCGCGCATGGAAGATAAGGAGAGGTCAACGGCTTCGACTTCGGCCAGCATCCGGTTCGCGTGGCTCGCAGCAAGGCTACCGGCGTCACTCGGTTTGACCGAACGCGTGGTCCGATCAAAAAGGCGCAAACCGGCGCGGGCCTCCATACGCATGAGACGCCGGCTCACCGTTGCGGGCGGGATGCCGAGCGCCTTAGCGGTTTCGGCAAAACTCAGCCGGTTATGGAGCTCCACGAGGATTCGGGCGTCCGCAAGGTCTCCAATAATCATTCCATTTCTATCACTAATGAAGTGCGTTTGGGGCGACTAGTCCTTCAGGTGCAATTTACTATGTTTGCGGTCGAGCAGAAAAGGCAGCCCAAAACAACCTTCGGGCTCACGTTCAACCGTCCATAGGGTGCACCGCTTACTGCCAAATGCCCCCTTTTTTCCGCAGGAGAAAGTGAATGGCTCTCCCATCGTCCGAGCTGACTCCAGAAAACTGCACATTCCTCATGGTCGATCACCAGGTCGGCCTCATGCAGTTCCTGTCGTCAATCGACCCCATGCTGTTGAAGAACAACATCCTCGGTCACGCCAAAACCGCGAAGGCTATGAACATCCCGGTCGTCATGGGGACCAGCTGGCCGCAAGGGCCGAACGGTCCGACAATGCCGGAGCTGAAGGCGCTCTTTCCAGAGGTCGAGGTCATCGACCGCCCGTTCGTCAACTTCTGGAACGATGAGGCCTCGCGCGAGGCGGTCGAGGCGACAGGCCGCAAGAAGCTAGTGATCTCCGGGCTGGCGACCGAGGTCTGCGCGGCATTCCCTGCGATCGCCGCGCTACGCGATGGCTACGAGACCTATGTGGTGATGGACGCCAGCGCCGACTTCCATCCGTTCATTCAACAGGTGACCATGACCCGCCTGGCCGCCGCCGGCGTGATCGTCACCACCTGGGTGGCGGTGCTTGCCGAGCTCGCGGCCAATACGCAGTTGAACGGTCGGCATATCGGCCGCCTCCTCAGCGAGCATATGGGCCAGTACCAAGCTGCGATGAACAACTTCCTCGGGACGGCCGTGAATGCCAATGAGGTGCGCCAGGGCTTGGGTCTTTCGGGCTACCCACCGATTCCGATGCCGACAGACTGAGGCTGCCAGGAGTCGAGGGTGCTCTCGCAAAGGAAAGCTGGGCGGATTGGCCAGAGTCAGCAACCAGTCCAATTTGCGCAAGCAAGCGGACATCGTGGGCTTCGGCATTGACGTCCACAAAGTGCCAGAAGCGCCCATGCATCGTTGGCTCGACCACGGGCGCCGAGCACTACGGAATCTATGGTCGGAATTGTGTAGGTGTTGCGCCAAAGCGGCGGCGGAAGCAACGATTGAAATAGGGTGCATCACTGAAGCCCGACGCAAAGGCGATGTCGGTGACCTTCATGCGACCAAACCGGGGATCAGACAACATTTTGCGGGCCTTCTGGAGACGAAGCTCCAACACTCTGTCCGAAAACGAGCGGCCGGTTTCGCTCAAAACACTCTGGACGTAGCGTTGAGAGAGACCTAGGTCGTTCGCTAGGACGTGGACCGAGAAGGCTGGGTTGCTAAAGCCAGCTTCGATACCCGCTAAGACCAAATGAAGTTGCGCCGCTCGGGTCCCGCGCAGTTGGGCCAGCTCGGCCTGATCGCGGTTTGCGCCCAGCGCAAGGGCAATGAGATCGGTCAGAGTCCGGTCCACATGGCCCGTCAATGCGGCATCCATTTCGACATCACTGCGATGAAACAGAAATGCCAGATAGTCATGCAAGAAACGCGAGGTATGCGCCTGCGGATCCAAACGACGCATGGTGAGATCGTCTGGATCTTGAAGAACATCGCTCAACATGCTGCGCGGGAGACAAACAGTCCAATGAGTCTCCAAAGGGACCAACTGCGACACGCCCGGCTCACCCAGTGACGTCAGTCCCATCGTTCCTGGTGTGATTTCCAGCTCTTGGCCCCGCTGGCGAGCCAGCGCAGGCGCGCTGCCAAGGTTTATGTGCAGGAAGAAGTCGTGCGAGCCATCGTCCGCGATGTTCTGCACGGTTCGCGCAACGCCGGTCATGGTCATACGGGACCGCAGGAGCTGGACACGGCCGAAGTCCGTGAAGTCTAGATGCGCTTCGAATGGATGGTCTTCACTGAACGAGATGTTGTAAGTACCAAACAGCTCTTCCGACTGGTCCATCCACAGCCGCTGCCGCGCGCGGCTGTCGAGGCGGGCGGGGAATGCGTCCGTGGAAAACGCAAACCGCTTGGGCTGCGTGCTACTCCCCGTTCTCGTATCCCGTTTGTCGTCAGTGCCCATCGATCGCGGCCCCTTGTTCGGAGTGCAGTGACAATGGGCATCTTATGGCCGGAAGCGCGACTGTCCATGCGTCCGACCGGCAAAACGAATGGATTCACACGGCCGCAGCGTGACTTACTTGCAACGTCGATCGAAAAAGCTCATGCCCCGGTCATTTCCGACAAGACGCGTGCGCAATCCAACAATAGTCCGACCGCAAGGGTGAGCTATGGTCGCCGCGAAGACGCTAGTACTCAGGAGCGATCCGGGGGGATCGGAGCCAATGAACAGACGCAACCGGCGGCGTGCACTTGCCATCGGCGAAGTCAGCGGGGTTGCCTTGGCGGCATCTCAGACCTACTCCACAAGCAAGGTGAGCAAGGCGTCGCAGCCTAGTGCCTTCCGGTTCAACGCGCGTAAGCGCGTCCTGTTACTCAGCACCGCGCTGGCCACCTCGTTGCTCTCGGTAACGCTAGCCGCCCCTACAGAGGTTCGGGCCCAGCAGAACTGCAACGGCTTCAACATTGCCGGCGATCCAATCGTCATTACAGATGCGACAGCGGGCGCAGTTAACTGCATCACAACGCTGCCCCGAACGGGCAATGCCGGGTCTTACGGCGCGGCGATCAGTATTGAGACGGATGGCGTTGATGAGAGCGTGTTTCTAGACAATGCCGGTGACCTCACGTCCAACACGCCCGTTGGTAGTAACGTCTATGGCATCCGTACAGACACTGAAAATACAGGCAGCACCATCACTGTCATCAACGCCGGCGACATCGGTATAGGCACGACCGGACCCGTGGCCGCGGATGGCTTTGGCATTTTCAGCTTTAGCAGTGGGCCCGACAGCGACGTCATTATCGACAATACTGGCGATATCTGGATTCAAACGGTGGGCAATGGCAACTTGGCGCGGGGCATTAGCGCAGATGTCGATGATGTAGGCAGCGCCATCACGGTGACAAATCATGGCGACATGGTCATCGAGTCAAACGGGTCTTCCGCCAGAGCATATGGAATCTTGGCGACAGGAGGATATGGCAACGGCCCGGTTGGGGTGACCAACTTCGGTGATCTGACGGTCACGTCGGGTGAGTACGACGCCACGGGCATCTTCGGCTACTCGGTCGTGGGAGACCAAAGCAGCCCTGTCAATCTGAGCAATCACGGCGAGCTGATCGTTCGCGGGCAAAATTATGCAAGAGGAATCTTCAGCGAGGGCAACGAACCGGTTTCCATCACCAACACCGGCAGAATTGATGTCCGTGCCGTGCGTAGAGAGGCTAATGGCATTGAAGCCGACACTAATTCCGATGGCGCGGATATCTCGATCACCAATCACGCCGCCGTTCGTGCTGTGTCCGTCCGCGACAACGCCAATGGCATCTATGCCTGGACCGGCCCGGCGGATAGTCCGACGGAGATCACCAATTACGGTGCCTTGACCGTTTCCAGCACTGAGGCAAACGCCAAGGGCATCTACGCCTACACCCGTGCGCGGAACAGCCCGATTATAGTCGAAAATCATGGGCGGCTGATCGTCACCAGCGACGATAGTTATGCCTACGGAATTCATGCGTATGCAACGCGCCGACCCGATAGCGACATTGAGATCACGAATAGCGGCGAGATGGTCGTCACATCGTCGCAGAGTGCCGCGAGGGGCATCTATGCGTATACACAGGAGAACAACAGCTCGATTGACATATGGAACAGTGCCGATATCCGGGCAACCTCCGAAGGCGATGGCTCCGCCCGCGGGATCGAAGTCAAGGTCACTGAAGAAGGGAGCCGAATCGACGTCGAGAACAGTGGCGATCTATGGACCATTTCGAAGGGCGGCTCGGCGTTCGGTATTGACGCCGGAAGGAGTGGAGGCGGGCCGACAAACAACATCCCCGTTGCTGTCCGGAACAGTGGGGACATCTGGGCGATCTCCGGAGACTCTGGTGCGGCCCGCGGCATTCGTGCCTCTACCGATGGCGCTGGAAGCCGCGTGGACATCTGGAATAGCGGCGATCTGCGGGTTACTGCCACGGGGAATGCTTCCGTCCGCGGCATCGATGCAGATGGGACGGAGAACAACATTCAAGTCGCCGTCCGCAACAGCGGCGATATCTGGGCAACCTCCGAGGGCTACGGCTCCGCCTCTGGCCTCGAAGCGTACACCTATGGGGCCAAGAGCACGATCCTCGTTGAGAACAGCGGGAACATCTGGACGACCGCCACGAACACCGACGATGGCTATGGGCAAACCGTTCGTGGCATCGATGCGACTACCCACGGTGATGGGAGTACGATCCGCATCGTCAATCACGGTGATATCCATGTCACGGGCGCGATCGTTGCCGAGGCCCCCTACGGCTACGACGGCGATGCCCGTGGCATCAGAGCGCAAACCGGCGAAGGGGGATACAAAGACGGGGCGATTCATATCCTGAACAGCGGCGATATCGACGTAAAGGGCAGCGACATGCAATCGGTGACCGAGGGCCAGTCGGTCGCCATCGGCATCAGTGCCCGCACCGATGGGAAGAGCAGCCCCATCACAATCGAGAATTCTGGCTCTGTCTTTGCGCAAGGCAGCGCCCGCACTGTCGGCATCTACGCCTATAGTTACTACGCGAACAAAACGACGATCGTGAACACGGGCGATGTCTCGTCCGAGTCTTACCTTGCGATCGATGTAAAGGGAGCGGGCACCGCGGACATCTTCAACGCCGGTCTGATCACGGGCTTCGTCGATCTGACGGAACAGAACGACCGCTTCTTCAACCAGGCGGGCGGTGTGTTCGAGACGAAGAAGACGTCGTTCTTCGGGAGCGGTAACGATCTGTTCGTTAATGAGCGCAGCGGCACCGTGCTGGCGGCAACCGATAGCACCATGTCTGAGATGAGTTCCTTCCAGGGTCTCGAGACCTTTAGGAACCGTGGTCTGATTTCCATGCTCGACGGACAGGCCCGCGACTCGTTCAGGATCTCCAACACACCGGGCGGCACCGATCTCAACTTCCAAGGTGGCGGCCAGCTCGGTCTCGATGTGTTCTTGGACGGCGCCACATCGCCGGCGGACACGTTCTTCGTCGAAGGCAATGTGTCGGGCACGACCACTGTGATCGTCAACAACACCAATCTTGGTCCAGGCACGTTCAACTCAAGAGGCATTCCCGTCATCTTCGTGGACGGCAACACGCCCTCGGAGCGCAATTTCCAGTTGGCTGAGCCTATCGACACAGGATTGTTCGACTACGATCTATTCTTTGTGCCCACAGGTAGCGGCTTCTGGGAGCTGCGCAGCTTTACAGGCGCGTCCGCCCATGCGCTCCCCAAGCTGCTGACAGCCGCGCAAGATTTGTGGCACCAGACCTCCGCGACGTGGTTCGATCGGACGGCGGATCTTCGTGTGGTGCTCAACGGAGGCTCAGCTCCGGGCGGCGCACCGACCTACGATGGCAGCAGCAACGGCCTGACGCCGGGCGGCTTAACACCGGGTGTTTGGATGAAGGGCGGCGGGTCGCGGCTGGATCGCGATAGCTCGGCCACTACCTCCGCCTACGGACGGACCTACAATTACGATCTCGACAGCGAGTTCTCGTCGTTCGACTTGCAGGTGGGCGTGGATATGGGTCAGTACGATGTACTGTCCCAGGGCGATGTGCTGATCTTCGGCTTGCTGGGCGGCTATGTGGGTGGCAATCTGGACTATGAGAACCTAACGGACACGTTCAATTTCTCTGGCGGCCAGGTTGGGGCGTATGCGACCTACCTCAAGGACGGTCTCTTCGTCGATACGCTGCTGAATGTGCATCTCTATGAGATCGACACGCCGAATCTCGGCTTCCCCGGCGGCCTCGACGCCACCACGTTCGGTATACGCACCGACGCCGGCTACCGCTTCGGCAGCTTCACCGGCGGGGCGTTCTTCGAACCGCTAGCGACCATCGAGGTCACCTGGGCGGATATCGACGGCTTCAACGTCGGTGGCAACTCCGTGTCGTTCTCGGACGATGCCAATGTCCGTGGGCGGATCGGCGGCCGGGTGGGCACGACCGTGCAAGCCTGGGAGGGCACGATGATGGAGCCCTTCCTGATTGCGAGCTTGTGGGGCAACCTCTCGGAAGACAACAGTGCGCGCCTTGTCTCAAGCGGGACCACGTTCAACTTCCAGGACGATCTGGACGATGTCTGGGGCGAAGTCTCGGGCGGCGTGAACCTGTTCAACTTCTCTCAGACCACGTCCGTCTTCGCCAAGGTCGACTACACCTTCGGCGAAGACATCCAAGGCATCGGCGGCAAGGGCGGCGTGCGCGTGGCTTGGTAGACTTTTTACTGCGCTACCGCCTAGCGGCTACTTGAGCGCGGAGCCTATGTTTGTAGCTCAGCGAGCAGCTGCTCAAGGATCGCCATACCAGCGCCCCAGCCCTTGTCGAGATTGGCAAGCGCGCCCGCGAAGCAGGCGAGTTCCGCGTCGGTGGCCTCAAAAGGCGTCCAAACAAGGCGCAGCTTTGTCTTGTCGCCTACCTCTTCGAACGTCACGACGGTGTGCAGGACACGCGGCCAATCGGGCATCATGGGATTCGATGCGGGGTTAAAGTCACTATCCGCACCCGATTGCAGCCACTCGAGGCGTTCGGGCGGATCCACTTCCGTGTATTCGACGCGTTCGTATTTCGAGGTGTCGCCCCACTTCATCTCCACGAGCCAAAGCCCGCCCGGCGCAACGTCGAGACGGTGGATCACCGTTTCCACATTGGGGCCATACCAGCGGGTCAGCAGGTCCGGTTCCGTCCAGGTCCGCCAAACGAGGTCGCGCGGCGCATCGAAGACGCGCTCCAGAACATAGGTCGGTACATCACTCATTGTCGTCGTCCCTCTTGGTTTGGTCCTGCTTTAGATCTTCCAGCAAAGCGTCGAGCTGATCGAAGCTGGACGCCCAGAATCGCTTAAACTCTTCCAGCCAGCGCACGGCCTCGGCCATGGGGGCGGCCTTGAGACGGGCAGGACGCCGCTGCTGGGCGATGCCCCGCTCAATGAGACCTGCGCGCTCAAGCACCTTGAGATGCTTCGAGATCGCGGGCTGGCTCATGGCGAAAGGCGCGCGCAGCTCGTTCACGGACGCGTCCCCTGACGCCAGCCTCGATAGGATCGCCCGGCGCGTAGGGTCCGCGAGCGCGGCAAAGACCGCGTTGAGCTGTTCAGCCTTCTCCATAACCAAATGGTTATATTAAGAAGGCTGCAACGTCAACGCGATGGCGCAGCTTTGAGTGACGGGGCGACGGGCCCGCAAAGGCTAGAGCATGCTTTGAGTTCGCCCTGCCGCTCGTCCCTAGTTCATCTGGCTCCCATTGGTTCTGGCGATTATCTAAAGGGTGGCTTCCTGGCCACAGTTTCGTGAAACACGAAAAAACCAGTGAAGCGCGCGGCTTGCGCCCTTGACAGGGGCGTAGCTGCTCGCCAAGTCCAACTCCATACGGAAGGTGTTTGACGCTGAGATGCGCGCGTTTTTTCCGCAGTGCCCGCGTCGCCTAAGAATTCCGGGATTTCCGGGAAAAAACCGGAAAAATCTCCGGGTTTGAGAGTTTCCGGGCGGGAATGACTGCTCGGCTTGTGCGTATGCTTAATTGACGATTAAGGATGCGCCCGTTAATCGCTTCTGGTCCGTCTGGAGGGATGGGCGGAACCAGAGACAACAGAAGAGGCTTTAGCCTTAAGAGAGGCCTGACCACAGGCACCGCTAAAGCCTATGACCGGCGGGGCGCATGCAGCGCCTCTCGCAAAGACATTGGCGCCCGATTCTTGCGCGCGCCCCGGAGTGACATGCATGGCCACTAAGACCGCCCAAGCCGAAGATCAAGAGACCGAGACTCAGTCCCAAGACGGGCCTGTGCTCGACATGTCGGACGCCGCCGTCAAGAAACTCATCAAGACGGCCAAGCAGCGCGGCTTCGTCACCTATGACGAACTCAACGAGGTGCTTCCTTCCGAAGAAGTCTCGTCCGAGCAAATCGAGGACACCATGTCCATGCTCTCCGATATGGGCATCAATGTGATCGATAGCGAAGAGGCGGAGGAAAACGAGAACGCGGACGGTGAAGGCGGCAAGGCTGTCGTCGCGCAGTCCGCCGTGGCCAAGACCGAGACGACCACGCGCGAGCCAGCAGAGCGCACAGATGACCCCGTCCGCATGTATTTGCGCGAAATGGGTTCCGTTGAGCTTTTGTCGCGCGAGGGCGAGATCGCCATCGCGAAGCGCATCGAGGCCGGGCGCGAGGCCATGATCGCCGGCTTGTGTGAAAGCCCGCTGACCTTCCAAGCCATCATCATCTGGCGCGACGAGCTGAACGAAGGCAAGATTCTGCTTCGTGACATTATCGATCTCGAAGCCACCTATCAGGGCCCAGACGCCAAGCAGGTGCCCTCGCAGCCGCTGCCGGGCGAGGAGCCTGAGGAAGGCGAGGGCAAGCCCAATGGGGCTGCGAATGGCGCTGCGGACGGCGCCGCGAAAGCCGACGGCGACGCCGATGAAGAATCCGAGGAGGACGGCGACGAAGCCTCCAGCGAGGAAGACGACGACGACGATATGGAGAACTCGCTTTCGCTCGCGGCCATGGAGGCTGAGCTTAAGCCGCAAGTCCTCGAAACGTTCGACCTCGTCGCCAGCAATTACAAAAAGTTCCGCAAGCTTCAGGACCAACAGGTCGAGAAGGCCCTGAAGAACGAGGATCTGTCCACCAGCCAGCAACGCCGCTACCGGCAGCTGAAGGACGAGATCGTCGCCGAAGTAAAGTCTCTCCAGCTCAACGCCAACCGCATCGAGACGCTGGTCGAGACGCTCTATCTCATCAACAAGAAGCTCATGGGCTATGAGGGACGGCTGCTGCGTCTGGCCGAAGGCTATGGCGTGAAGCGCGAGGACTTCCTCGGCGAATACCAGGGCAATGAGCTCGACCCGAACTGGCTGCGCCGCGTAGGCCGCCTGAAGAAGAAGGGCTGGGCCGACTTTATTCGCGACGAGCGCGGGCTCGTGAAGGAGCTGCGGTCGGAAATCCATCAGCTCGCCACCGAGACAGGCCTGCAGATCGCCGAGTTCCGCCGCATCGTCTCCATCGTGCAGAAGGGCGAGCGCGAAGCGCGCCAGGCCAAGAAGGAGATGGTCGAAGCGAACCTGCGCCTCGTGATCTCCATCGCCAAGAAATACACGAACCGCGGCCTACAGTTCCTGGACCTCATCCAGGAAGGCAATATCGGCTTGATGAAAGCGGTCGATAAGTTCGAATACCGCCGCGGCTACAAATTCTCGACCTATGCCACGTGGTGGATCCGCCAGGCGATCACCCGCTCGATCGCCGACCAGGCGCGCACCATCCGCATTCCGGTGCATATGATCGAGACCATCAACAAGATCGTGCGCACCTCGCGCCAGATGCTCCACGAGATCGGCCGCGAGCCGACGCCGGAGGAGCTGGCCGAGAAGCTGGCCATGCCGCTGGAGAAGGTCCGCAAGGTTCTCAAGATCGCGAAGGAGCCCATCAGCCTCGAAACGCCCATTGGCGATGAGGAAGATAGCTATCTCGGCGACTTCATCGAGGATAAGAACGCGGTGCTGCCGATCGATGCGGCCATCCAGTCGAACCTGCGCGAGACCACCACGCGCGTCCTGGCGTCCCTCACGCCGCGTGAAGAGCGCGTGCTGCGCATGCGCTTCGGCATTGGGATGAACACGGACCACACGCTCGAAGAGGTGGGCCAGCAATTCTCGGTCACCCGCGAACGTATCCGCCAGATCGAGGCCAAGGCGCTCCGTAAGCTGAAGCACCCGAGCCGCTCGCGGAAGCTCCGCAGCTTCCTGGATAACTAGCGCAAACACGACACGCATTCTAAGGTTGCCGGGCGTAGTTCGGCAGTCTTGGGGGGTGCGGCTGTGACGGGTCTGGAATTTCTCGACGCCTTGCCGACTTGGACGCTTGCGGCCGTTATCATTGGCGGTTCGGTGATCTTCAGCGTGGGGCTTCAGCTCCTTGTGCGCTGGCGCTTCGGCGCTGCCTACATCGCCTCCAACCACGAGGTGGCCGGCTTCAAGTATGCCGTGGTCGGCGTCGCCTATGCGGTGCTGCTCGCCTTCGTCGTGGTGGGCGTGTGGGAGCAATACGAAGACACGGACGATGCGGCTCAAGCCGAGGCCGAGCGCTTCTACAATCTCTTCCGTCATAGCTACAACTACCCGCCCGCCGCCGGCGAAGAGATTCGCACCAGACTTCTGAGCTACGCCATGGCCGTGCGGGACAGCGATTGGCCGGAGATGGAGCGCGGGCGCCGCGGCAGCGATGAGGCCGCCGCCGCCTATGCCAAGCTGAGCTATACGATCGGGCAGACGAAGTCGGACGACATCGCCATGCTCCCCACGATCCTGCATGGCATCGATCTTCTCAAAGAGATGGCGGACTTGCGGCTTGATCGCCTCTCGGATGTGGGCGGCCATATGACCCCGGTCATCTGGGGCGTGCTGATCCTGGGCGGGTTGATAACGCTGGCCTATCCTGCCTTCTTCGCCACCCATCGAGTCACCCCTCAAGTGCTGATGACGGCGGGACTTGCCATGATCGTCGGCGCGATCTTCTTCCTGACGATCGATCTGAACTTCCCCTTCACCGGCCAGGCGCATATCAAACCCGGTGCGATCGATGAAGTGATCCAACGCATGAAGACCGAAGGCCCCGTCGGCAATGAATAAACTCTCCGCCCTCAAGTAGCGCGCTAGCGCGATAGCGCAAACAACAAGCCCTCAAGCAGCGCGCTAGGCGATAGGGCAAACGACAAGCCGTCACGGTGCGCGCCAGGCGATGGCGCGAATCAAAGCCGCGAAGTACACTCGCCCTCAAGTAGGCCGCTAGGCCGATAGGGCGAACGATCATGCGCTCAAGCAGGCCGCTAGGCCGGTAGCGCAGATAATACGCCCTCAAGTAGCGCGCTAGCGCGGTAGGGCAAACAATATGTCCGGACTGCACATCCTCAACACCACGCCGTCCTGGGTGCTTGCCGCCTTGCTCATCGGCCTATGCGTTTTCTTCAGCGTGGGTCTGCAGCTTCTGATCCGCCGCATCTACGGCGTCGACTTCATCGCCTCCAACCACGAAGTCGCCGGCTTCAAATATGCGGTGGTGGGCGTCGCCTATGCGGTGCTGCTCGCCTTCGTCGTAGTCAGCGTGTGGGAGGATTTCGACGAGACCCAGCAGGACGTGCACGCGGAGGCCGGCCGCTTTTACGACGTCTATCGCAATAGCTTCGATTTTGCCGAAGAAGACGGGGCAAAGATCCGCGCCGCGATCATCGCCTATGCGAAAGCCGTGCGCGAGAAGGATTGGCCCGCCATGCGCGATGGGTTCAGGGGGAGCGACGAGGGCGCCGACGCCTATACCAGGCTCAGCCGAACCGTCGGCGAGATCCGGGCCAAGAACACGCAGATGCTGCCAAGCCTCGACCACGCGATAGCGCTGCAGCAGGACGTGGCCGATTACAGGATCTGGCGCTTATCGGACGTGGGCGGCCATATGACGCCCATGGTCTGGTTCGTGCTGATCCTCGGCGGCATCATCACGCTGGCCTATCCCGCCTTTTTTGCGACCAAGAAGGTCGGCCCTCAAGTGCTGATGACGGCGGGCCTCGCCATGATCATCGGCGCAACGTTTCTCCTCGCCGTAAACCTCAACTACCCCTTCTCAGGCCCAGAACCCGTCGACCCCGCAGCCATCGACACCGTGATCGAACGCATGGCAACCGAAGAGGCGAAGGGGGAGTAGACGGGGGAGTAAGGGGCGTTAGCTTCTGGGGTACACGAGCGCAGTTTGACCAGCTGATCGCAAGCGTCGTCTTCGTGTTCGCTTGCCACAATGCCTGTATTCGGAATGACGTTACCGAAATAGTGGTGCCCTAAGCAACTCAGTGCATCCTGCGCACCGCTCGCAAACAAAGATACCCCCTAATGCTCCGTGGTCTGGTTTAGCTTGTCCAGAATGTGCAGGAACAGCACGCGCGCTTCGTCGGTCACGCGTAGGCCATGAAAGTGCAGCCAGTGGGCCACGAGGGTGACAAGCCCGTCGGCGTCCTTGTCGTTCAGTGCCTGGTTGATCCGCCAGCCGAATAAGGGCTCGTCCGCGTTATGGCTGTCGCCCGCCAGCCTGTCATCTCGATTGGAAAAGTCGTCGCTGCCCATTAGAAGCCACGCAGATCATGATTGCGATGTGACTTATAGTCATCATACAGTGTGCGTGTAAATGGGTTGTCGGGAGAGTATGTGACTTATAGTATGTAGACCGATAGACTACATCCTCTGCCAATGTCGTGATGGACTCGCGACAGGTCGTTGGCAGGAATGTGAGAAGGATCCGGGAGGAGCGTGGCTTGTCTCAAGAGGAACTTGCCTTCGAGACCGACCTGCATCGTACTTATGTCAGCGGTGTCGAACGTGGTGTCAGAAATCCAACGGTGCTTGTGATCGACCGGCTGGCCAAGGCGCTGAAGGTGAAGCCGCACGAACTGCTGCAACGGTCTAAGTAAGCCCCATAACATCTTCGAGGTGACGACGGGGATGACGGTTAGGACGTGCCCCAACGCTTTGACTCGTCATGCTCGGACCTATTCCGAGCATCCATTAGGGGCTCCGCAGTTTTGCCACGGCCCAAATGGACCCCCGGGACAAGCCCGGGGGTGACGAGGGAGTGTGTGGCAAGCGCGCGCCTCTGCTCTCTGACTCGTCATGCTCGGATTTATTCCGAGCATCCACGAATGTGAGGTGCGGCGTGAAAGACGTGGATGGCCGGGTCAAGCCCGGCCATGACGGTGAGGGTATGTGGCACGGCCTAAGACACAACCCCGGCTGTCATGCCCCGACTTGATCGGGGCATCCAGTAAACACTGCCCGTCGTGAGTCGGAACGGCATGGGTTACTGGATCGCCCGGTCGAGCCGGGCGATGACGGTGAGGGTATGTGGCACGGCCTAAGACACAACCCCGGCTGTCATGCCCCGACTTGATCGGGGCATCCAGTAAA
>JASJEH010000022.1 GCA_030064755.1 Methyloceanibacter sp.
TGACGAATTCACCCAGCGCGATCCCCAGCACCAGCAGCAGAGAGGCAGGCACTAGTACGAGGTACACAAGTGGCGTCAACGCAACATGAATGCCCGCGTGGAGGAACCCGCCTGGATGACCGTAGGTCCCCTTGTTGCAGTACTGGTAGGGGGTTTGAAGAAAGAAGTCCGCAGCGGTGTGCTTGACCATCAAGATGGCAATAGCGGCGAGACAGAGTATGGCAATATCGGGCATGTCGTCGTTCGTCTATGGGGCTCTTACTGCACCGGCTTAAGGATAGGCTATTTCGAGGTCGCTCGCGCCGTGCCGTCCCAATTCTCCGGCGGTGGGTTCGCGCGGAAGTCCGTGATGCGGTCGCGATAGAGCGCGTAAAGGCCGTTTAGTTTCTCACCTCCCAAGGCTTCGCACTGTTTTAGCAGTGCTTCCGCTCCATCCCAGTCCATTTCGCGGTACTTAGACAAGAAGGTCTGGTGTTTGGCTGTCAGTTCCACGAATTCAGCGCTTTGCCGGACAGCGTCGTTCCCCAACACGCCAAAAATGCGGGTCGCTTCGGTTTTGCCCTTCACCTTGAGCAGGTCGAGCTCGAGGAATGCGAAGTCGGACGCGCGCGTCGCTGTCTCTTCGCCTGCAATGATATCGAGACCGTAAGTTTTTGACTGCCCTTCAAGCCGGGAGGCGACGTTCACATTGTCGCCGATCACCGAATAGTCGAAGCGTGTTTCCGAACCGAGGTTGCCCACGCAACAAAGGCCCGTGTTCAGTCCGATGCCGAGTTTCACTGGCTTGTAGGGTCGTCCGGAGTCTTCGGCAGCCTTCCGCCAACGTTCGTTCAGGATCGCCATCTCATCGACCATCCGAAGCGCAGCGGCGCAGGCATGGCTCGGGTGTCTTGGATCATCCAGTGGCGCGTTCCAAAACGCCATCAAGGCATCACCCATGTATTTGTCGATCGTGCCTTGTTCATCGAGAACGATGTTGCTGAGTGGCGTGAAGAGCTCGTTGAGAAAGCGGGTGAGTTCTTCGGCGTCGAGGCCTTCCGAAATGGTCGTGAAGCCCCGAACGTCGCTGAAGAGAAGCGTCATATCGCGATTCTCACCGCCTAGCTTCAGTCGATCCGGTTCGTCGGCCAACTGTTCGACGAGCGCGGGCGCCATGTAGTGTGAGAAGGCATGCCGTACGCGGTTGCGTTCGCGTTCGGTTCGCAGAAAGACGAAAGACGAGCCGGTGAGGTAAATCGCCGTCAGTGCGATCGTCGCGTAGACCGGGTCGACCAGCCAGCCCCAGCTGTTGAAGGCGTGCCAGGAGAGCCAGACGACAAAACCTACGGCAAGCCCACCGAGAACGGCGCTGCCGAGCGCTCCAGCGCGGTAGATGAGCACAGCGATGATGAGGCCGAGAACGAGGATGTAGAGGAGTTCCAAGGGTGTCGCAAAATCGGGCCGCAAGAGATAGCTCCCGCGAATAATCTGCTCTAAGGCTTGCGCGTGTAATTCGACACCGGGAACAGACGCTTCGAGCGGCGTTGCGCGAAGGTCCAATAGGCCGGCCGCACTGGTGCCGACCAGAAGAATCCTGCCGGCCATTTCCTCTTCGCCAATCTCACCACTCAGAATCTTCCAGGCTGGCAGATAGCGATCGCGCGTTTGAGGTGAGAAGTGGAGCCACATCTGCCCGTTGGCATCGGTTGGAATCTCAAAGTCGCCCACGCGCACCTTCACGATGCCGGTCTGTTCGCCGAAAGCTTTCTCACCGCTCGCGCCCGACGATTTGACGATATAGGTCGATGCACCCTGGGCGACACGCAAGAGGTCCGCGGAAAAGGATGGGTAGAGTGTTTCGTCTAGAGTCACCAAGATGGGCATGCGCCGGATGATCTGATCGTGCTCGGGAACCCAGTTAAGCGCACCTGCCCCAATAGACGGGGTTTGCAATACGGTCAGGCTGGACGTCGCGCCAGGATAGTAGGGTGCGAACAGTCGCGGATCGTCACCGCCATAGGAGAGGCCGGATTTGATCTCGGGCAGGGCAGTTTGATTGGTTGGCGAGGCAATGAAGCCCATCACCACGGGAGCGGTGCCGATGGCCTCAGCAAAGATCTCATCGTTGGAGGGAAGCTCGTCGAGCTCAACCTTTAGCTGGGTGAGTTGCTCAGACTGAGGCCAGAACTTCACCGCATTGGACGGCGACATGCGGTCTGGTTCAGGAAAGACCATATCGAAGCCGATTGTCGCGGCGCCTGCATCGCGCATCTTCGCCAGCAGGTCGCTCAGAATCGTCCGTGGCCAAGGCCATTGACCGATTCGGCGCAGCGACTCCTCGTCGATATCGACAACCCGCACCGGAGTCGCCGGGTCGAAGGTGAGGGGAGCCAGGCGCTGGTAGGAGTCGAAGACAAGAGACCTAAGACGCGCGACGGGAGAAGGATCCCAGACGCGAAGCGCCAGCGACGCGAGGATTACGGCCCCAACGATGAGGCTGTATAGAAGGCGTGGACCCATCCCGCTCTTTTCTCGTCTTTTTTGGCCGGGCGAGGGGCCCGAAGCGGCCAGACCCTATCGGCTGACACGGGCCTGTCAATTGCCGCGACCGGGTGCAGAGCGGGGGGCGAAAATGAGAAACGCCCCAAATCGGGGCGCTTCATCAATGGTTAGTCCGGGAACCTGTTAGGGCGGAGATTACGCCAAACGGCTTCCGTTTCGGTGTCGAGTCCGTCCAGGAACCTCTGCTGCGAAGTCTGTGCTCTCCGGTCCTTCCGCTTCTTCACGGTGACTTCGTTGGTGTAGCGCTTCGAGCCGTCGACCCAATAGGTCTTGTTGCGGTCGGCCAAGGCTGTGTCGGTGTTGGCGACAAGCACGGCCACGCCAAGTGCGAGGCCAAAAACGGAAAGACTTAGCTGTTTCAGCATTTCTGTCATCATTATGGGGTCCTCCGGGGGGCGAGGATCCGCCGATCGGCGGTTTTCAGAGTGATCCGTATATGGTGCGATGACCGTTACCATTCAATGATCCGCCAGCTTGCCAATAACGCAGTGTTTATCGTGCGTGCCGCCTGTTTCCGGTAACATGTTTCGGATGCGCCTGATTAGGAGGCCGGGAAGCCGGCTGCCCGGTCTGGGGGGTACTGGGCTCGCTTTCGAGAAACCCGCTTTGTTGCGGCAGCCATTCGTGCTGGCCGCCGTCGGCACTGCTGCGCTGATCGTCTGGTTCGCTTCGCAGACATCATCCTCCGCAAAGGGCGGACGCTTCCTGCCGGAAGTAGAAAACCCGTATTGCAGCGTCACGACCTACAAGCTGCGGGGTCTTCGAGAACAAGCCTCGTCCCTGACGGACCGCCGGGGACGCCCGGTCATTATCGTCAACGGGTCGACCTTGCGCGATAAACCCAGCTACGGGCGATTTCTTTTGGCCCACGAGTGTTGCCATCACACGCTCGGCCATGTTGCCGAGGCCAAGGAGGGGTTGGGTCATGTTGGACCGCAGGCATTCTACTTCATTGGGCCCAAGTTGAGACAGTTAGAGCTTGAAGCCGATTGTTGCGCCGTCCGGTTGCTGCGCGAGCGGCAGCAGCAAGACGGGATCGAAGCCGGGGCAGCTGCAATGGCAGCGTTTGGCGAGAAGCCGACAGGCGCCCACTACCCCACGGGTGTGGAGCGCGTCGACAACATCCGCAAGTGCGCTGGGCCCGACCGCTGAACCTCCGTCGAAAGAATGCCGTCTTTGTGCAAGACGGTCTCTTACGTCCTATCATGCTGGTATGAGTGCCCAACCTGTTCTTTCGCTCGGATGGAACAGTAGGCGCAGGATGAGCGGCAGAGGAGCGGCCTTGAGCCAAAGTCATACGACAGTGATGCAGAGGCTTGTTGCGACGGGCAGGGCATTTCGTGTGGCTGCCGCCGTGGCGAGTCTCGCGGTGGTTTGCTGCGCGAGCCAAGTCCGGGCGGAAGAGGCGTCCTTACTGCGTGTATGCGCCGACCCAGACAATACGCCGTTCTCGTCCAGCGATGGCGGCGGGTTTGAGAACAAGCTGGCGACTCTCATCGCCGACCGGTTGGACCGAAAGCTCGTCTATATCTGGTTCCCGGAGAACACTGGCTATATCCCAAACACGTTCGGGCAAAACGCCTGCGATCTTGTGATGGGATATGCGCAAGGAACGGGGCTCATCGAAGACACCAATCCCTACTACTACACTTCTTATGTCCTTATCACGCGCACCGAGGATGCGGACCTCAAGGATGTTGCCGCCTTGTCGGACCCGCGGCTCAAATCGAAGCGTATCGGGTTTTTGGCGCATACGCCGCCGGCCAGCATCCTCACCGTGCGAGGCTTGGCCGAGAATGCAAAACCCTTCGATGCGCGCTCGGGAGAGAGCCAGGCCTCAGTCGCGCAAGACATGATCAAGCAGATCGTATCGGGGGAACTCGATGCGGGTCTTTTGTGGGGGCCGGTCGGTGGATACTACGCCGCGCTCTCGGATACACCATTGACGGTCGTCCCGTTGGTGAAGGAGCGCGCAGGGCCAGCAACGATCTATGGCATCACGCTGGGGGTTCGTCCTAATGAACCCCAGTTCAAGCATCAGGTGAACAAGGTTCTGGCCGAGAACGCGGACGAGATCACATCGATCCTGAAGGACTTCCATGTCCCTGTGCTTGATCAGGAGGGACAAGTAGTGGCGGCCAAGGGGAGCACTGCCGCCGCAGGCCAATAAGAAACCCTACATCTTGCAGATGCTCTCCGGCTCATCGATCCCGAGCGTATCGACCTCGATCTCAGGGTGACTCGCATGGGGGAAACCCCTCTGCGGCGATACCGAAACCGGAACATGCTCCGTCGCAATGAGAATAGGCTGGCGGAACTGGCCGTCCCAAGGACGGAATTGCTGCTTGATCCCTTTGAACGGCGCAAGCTGTAGGTCCGGGCCTTGGATGAATGCGGAGACGGTGTCGAAGTCGTTCTTCGGCTTGCGGGTCACCGCTTCGCCGATCGTCCTTGTCGCGACGTAGGCCATATGGTCGATCGGCAGCTTAAGACGCTTATTGGCTCTCTCGAAGTTGTTTTGGGCCTGGGTTGCTCCCCATTTTTCATGCCCGCGGCTCCAGGTTGTCGCCACCAGGCCTGTGGTGCCGGCGACAATCCGGGGCTTGCCGCCGCCGCGATAAGGCATCAGTGGACCGAAGAGTTGGCCCTCATCGGCGACCACGATGACGTCATAGTCGGCCGTTGCGAAGGCTGCCTTGTCTGCATTTGCTTCCTTATGGGGGGCCGCTGGCGGGATCGGGCCGACGCCATCACGGCGCCCGCCGGATACGTCAATGTACTCGCGGACATCAACGATCTTGCCGCCAAATCTCTTCGCTGCACGCTTCACCGCATCGCGATAGGCAATGTCAGCATCCGTCGACCCGTGCACGACAAGCCAATCCGTCCATCCCATTTTTACGAGGTATTGGCCGAGAGCGTCCGCAAGCATGTACCGGTCCGGGACCACATGCATGATGTTCGAGCGGCAATTCTCCTGGCGCAAGGACACATCCTCGGCGCGAATGTTGAAGAGCAGAATTTCCTTGTCCTTCGCCCAATCGGAGAGCTTGAGAAGGGTGGGAGCGGAAGCATCGGCCACGATGTAGTTGTGACCTGAGTCATAGAGTTTCTTCAGCGCTTCCACGGCTTCATCGGGCGAATTGGCTGTCTCGACGCTAAGCCCGTAGAGGTGGCCCATGAACCGCCCGCCGGCGTTGTTGTCCTTAACGCCCATCTCCGCACCGGCGATACCCGCATTGTCCGGTTCGATGTCCAAACGGGAGGCGGGACGCGGTTTTTCCACGTCTTCGCGGAGATAGCCGATGTCGATGGGCATCATTGGCGGTGATTGCGGGAGTTTGATCGCGACACCGCCTTCGCGCCGCTCCGAGTCCGGCTTGTTGTCCGCGGCTGAAACAGGAGTCGTCATCAGTGCGAAGAAGAGGGCTGCGGCGACCGCGGTCAAACGCGTTAGACATTGCGAAAGCGTGTCAATCCACATGGTGAGACCTTGTGCGCCGGACGTCTGCTTCCTCCACGGCCTAGTCGACCCTTTGCCGGCGGCTTCTTCAGGGACAGCCAGGCGCTTTCGGGACATGGTACAAATGGCAATTACGATATGGCAAGTTGGAAACGCGAGCAGGATAATCCTGCAAGGGTTGATGTAACTTCATCCTGGCCAGGTATCTGTGGACTTTTTGAGGGAATCACGCTCCATTTTCGAATAGTCGCGCTCAATTGATAGGTTGGCCCTATGCAATTCTCACCTGGTGACGCAATACGGTTCGGCTGGGACACATTCAAAAAACGTCCCTGGTTTTTTATTGGGGCGACGGTGATCGTGGCCGTGGCGAATATCGCCGTGGGTATCCTCAGCGGCACAGTCGATAGTGCCACTGGCGGCTCGTTCGATGAGCCCACGCTTCTCGGTAACCTCGTCAGCTATCTCTTGGGCGTGCTGATCAGTATGGGTATGACGGCATTCTTCCTCTCTGCCCACGACAACCCTCATGGGGTTGATTTTGCGACCTTGTGGCATCCAAACCCTTATTGGAAGTTCTTTGCGACGTCCGTTCTTGCCTCAGTGGCTGTCGGCATCGGATTGCTGCTTCTGATCGTACCCGGCCTTATCGCCATGGTGCTCTTCATGTTTTCCACATTCCTTGTGATTGATCGGGGCCTTGGCCCAATCGATGCGCTGAAGGCGAGCATGGAGCTGACCAAGGGCAATCGCTGGCCGCTCTTCGGTTTCATCTTGCTGTGCATGCTGATCATATTTGTCGGAGTGCTCGCGCTCGGTGTGGGACTCCTGGTCGCTGTGCCGATCGTGGGACTCGCCTTCGCCTATGCTTACCGGCTGCTGTCGGGCGCGCCGGCGCAGATCCAGCAACCCGATGCACGGCTCGAGAGTTAGGCGGGGGCAAGTGCCGCCGCGCAGGGGCGCTCAAGTGTCCACCGGTCTTTTGTGACATCGACGCCGAGGCTCTGGGTATCGTCGTGCAACGATGCTAGCTTGCGGTTATGCGGTTCTCGCCCGCGTCTGCGATTCAGTTTGGTTGGGAGACGTTTAAGAAGCGTCCCTGGTTCTTTGTCGGCGCCGTCGCCATTCTGGTGGCGTTGCACATCGTCAATGTCGGAATCACGAACGGGGTCAATACCCTCACAGGCGGTACGCTCGAGGAGCCTAACCTGGTGGCCAATCTCGTGAACCTCGCGATCAGCGCGTTGATCCTCATCGGCGCCGTTGCCTTCTTCCTAAACGCCCATGACGATCCCGATCGCGTCACCTATTCGGCGCTATGGCATCCGACAAACTATTGGAAGTTCTTCGCCACCTCGTTGCTGACATCGCTAGCCGTGGGGCTCGGACTCGTGCTGCTGATCATCCCTGGGCTGATCGCCATGGTCCTCTTCATGTTCTCCAACTTCCTGGTCGTGGACCACGGCATGGGTCCGCTCCAAGCGCTGAAGCGGAGTGTGGAGATAACCAAGGGCAACCGCTTGCCCTTGTTCTGGTTCTTCGTCCTCACGGTACTGATCCTTGCTGTCGGCATCTTGGCGCTCGGGGTAGGACTTCTCGTAGCTGTTCCAATCGTGGGCCTCGCCACGGCTCACGCTTACCGGCTCCTGTCGCGCGCTCCCGACCGTATCGAGGCAGCGGATGCGCGCCTTGCGGCCTGAGACTGTGTCCGTGCGACCGCTTTGAAGCGAAGGCGGGCGAGACCAGACTTTCCCAACTGAGGCCTGGACACCACTACAGGTTGTTCTTAGGTTGCGCCTATGCGGTTCTCACCGATAGGCTCGATCTGGTTCGGCTGCGTAACGCTGACAAAGCGGCCATTGTTTTTCGCCGGCGCTGCGTTGGTCCTCATAGCGATGTCCCTGGTCGCTGCGGTCTTGAGCGGTGTCGCCGACGTGTTGACCATAGCCTTGTCTGAGCAATTCCCGTGGCTCAACTATCTTGTTTATGAAGACTCGTTTGCAAGGATTGCGCGCTTGTGGCTGGAGCCAGGCGAGGTAGAGCAGGCGTCACTCGAGTGGACGGTGCCTGGCGATCTGACGGACTGGGCTTTGACCAACTATGTCAATATGGGGGCGGTCGCTCTTTACCTTGCGGCCCAAGACAATGTGCGTACCGCGAAGCTTTCCGCAATATGGGCACCTCGCCCCTATTGGACGTTTCTGGCGGTCTCCGCGCTGACTGTCCTCGCGGTTGTTCTTGGCGCTGTGATACTAGTTGTTCCCGGCGTCATCGCTCTCGTGCTGTTTTGCTTCTCGCCCTTTGTTGTGATCGACAAAGGCCTCGGCCCGATGGAGGCCATGAAGGAAAGCGCGCGTCTTTCGAATGGTCAGCGCTGGCGAGTCTTCACCTTTTTCCTTCTTTGGTTGCTGATCTGGGTCGCCTTTGCTGTGCTGGTTCTCGCTGCGCTAGCCGCAACGACTGTCGTGCTTATTCAATTTGAGGAGCTGACGGATTGGGGGGAACTGGTGCTTACGGTTGGCATAATCTTGGTTGCCATTAGCATTCTGGTGTTGTTGTCGATGGCCGGTCTGTCCTTCGCCCATGCATATCGCCAACTCTCAGGTCGTGCGGAACCGGTTTTACCTTAGGTTGCGCAGTTGGCTGCGTAGTTGGCATACAGCTCTCAATGCCATTCGCTTCAGGGACTCCCAATTGCAAGGCGCCCCAGACGGAGCGCCTTACAATTGGGTCATTTGTGCCGTCTGTTTAAGACGGCCATCTACTCGGCCGGTTCGAGAGCCTCTCCGTGCGCTTTGCCGACCTTCGCTGCGTTGCGCGTGTTGCGATAAACGAAGGCTGCTGCGGGCTTCGCGGCTTCCTGCTTCGCGATCTTCACCATCTCAGTGTGATAGGGAGAGAGCGAGCACGCAGGATCCGTATTGCGCGGGTCCTTGCTGATCGCCATGGCCTGGCAACGGCATCCGCCGAAGTCGACCTCCTTGAACGCGCAGGACTTGCAGGGCTCTTTCATCCAGTCAGTGCCACGGAAGGCATTGAACGCCTCTGAGTCCATCCAGATGTCGAGCAGCTTCTTGTCGCGCACGTTGTCGAAATTGAGCTCTGGGATGCTCTCAGCCGCATGGCAGGGCAGAACCTTGCCGGCGGGGGTGATGTTCATGAAGCCCTTGCCCCAGCCGCCCATACAGGGCTTGGGCCGCTTCGCGTAATAGTCCGGAACCACCATGTCGATGGTCAGCACGCCCTTCAGACGCTCGCGCGCGGCTTCCACATACTCGATCGAGGCGACCGTTTCTTCGTAGGTCGGGATCAGCGCGGCACGGTTGAGCAAAGCCCAGCCGTAATACTGCGCGTGGGCGATCTCGATGCGCTGTGCGCCAAGTTCCACGGCCGTGTCGATGTACCGGGGCACATTATGGATGTTGTGACGATGGATCGGGGCGTTGATGGTCAACGGCATATCCAGTTCCTTGACCCAACGCGCGAACTGGAGCTTCGTCTGAAGCGCGTTCTTGAACGCGCCGATGCGCTCGGCCCCCGCAGCATCGACGTCCTGAACGGAGACTTGAACGTGATCGAGACCGAGCTCTTGCAGTTTTTCTAGCCGCTCGCGCTTCACGTTGACCGCGGCGGTGATGAGGTTGCTATAGAGGCCTGCGTCCGCGGCGGCCTTCACGATGTCTTCGAGGTCCCGGCGCGCGGTGGGCTCGCCACCCGACAGGTGAACTTGCAGGATGCCCATCTCGCCGGCTTGGGTCATCACAGAGCACCACTCCTCCGTGGTCAGCTCGTTCTTGACGCTCTCCAACTCAACGGGGTTCGAACAATACGGGCATTGCAGCGGGCAGCGATGGGTCAGCTCTGCAAGTAAGCCCACCGGCGCGACAGCGCACAATATGTTCGACTCTTCCTGGTCGCCGATAGCGCCAGTCGTCGGCTCGTCGTCGACGGCAATCGCGTCGACATGTCCGTCAATCTTTAGGTCGTCGGTCATTGCGTTATCCTTTGATGTATCCTTTGTCGGCCAAATCCTGGAGCAGCTCGACCACATCGGCGGCTATGACGTCGGCAGGTGCCGAATACTCCTCGGCCAGTTTGGCGGCGATGTCGTCCACCGTGCGCTCTCCATCGCAGAGCTTCAGGACTGTCACGGCAATCGCATCAGGCGTCAGTATCCGTTCGGGCGCCAACAGGACCCAGCGGTCTCGCCCCGGATCGTGGCGCAGTTTTAGGTAGCGCGGCATTGAGGGTTTGGTGGCCCGGTCGACCAAAAGCCGGCCGGGCTTCTTGACCTCGACCATTAGTCCGTGTCCGGAACAAAGGCGCCGGGCGGAATCATCCCTGGGTCCACATAAGCGAGGTACAGGGCATCGAGCTGCGCCCACAAGACATGGGTCTTGAAGCGGAGCGCGTCGAGCACGCCTTGCTGAGCCTCGGGTGTGCGGGCGTTCTGTTTGCAATACTCCAACGCGAAGTTAGCATCGCGCGGCGCCTGGGTCAGGCGGCGCTTGAAATAGGCCATCACGTCGTCGCTGATGAAGTCGTAGTTCTCAAGCATGCCCGCGATGCGCTGCTTGTGAATGCTCGGCGCGAAGAGTTCGGTCAGGGAAGAGGCAACTGCCTCGACCAGTGTTTTGTCGCGTACGAAATTCACATAGGCTTCGACGGCGAAAACCGTCTCTGGCAGGGCGCCTTTGCGGGAGATCACGTAGTCGCGGTCGAGCCCAAGGCCGTCGGTGAGCACGAGCCAGCGCTCGATCCCGCCTTCTTCCTCGCCTTCGCCGTCATGATCTGTGATGCGATGAATCCACTCCCGCCGCAGCTCACGGTCGTGACAGCGGCTCATCAGAGCGGCGTCCTTGCGCGGCACCGCCGACTGGTAGCAATAGCGGTTGAGCGCCCAGGCTTGCACTTGACCCTTGTTCAGTTCGCCACCGTGCAAGAGCTTATGGAACGGGTGCTTGTCGTGGTATTGCGTGGCGCCGATGGCGCGCAACTCTGCCTCGAGTTCGTCGGGACTTAGGATCTTGGTCACGGGCCTACTTCCTCATTGGGTTTCCAAGCTTGTTGTTTTTTGGAGTGCGGCACTTCTTGATGGCGCCTTATCACGGTCTCTCCTAGATAAATGGGGAGAATCCGCAAAAAATCTACGCCTCCTTCATGAACAAGGGCTTGAATGCGGATTAAGAACACCTGAAGCCGCCAGTATGAGCCACCAGCTTGGTGGCTTTTGAAGCCTACTGGAAGAGCCGTGGCCATTCCATTGCGTGCGGGTCTCAAATGGCGTCCTCGTCCAGCGCGTGATAAGGGAACGTCTGGTGTTACAGCCGAGTTCATAACCAATCTTTATCGCCGATGGTCTCCTTCCGACAGTTGCGTTACCTGGAAGCGCTGGCCCGAACGCGCCATTTCGGTCAGGCGGCGCGGGCCTGTGCGGTCAGCCAACCCGCGCTAAGTATGCAGATCAAAGATCTCGAGGACGAACTGAACCTCAAATTGGTGGAACGCCGCAAATCGGGTGTGGACCTTACCGACAAGGGTGAGGAAATCGCTGGGCGGGCCCGGCATATTCTCGCGTCGGTTAGAGATCTTGTGGACTACGCCAAGGGGCAGGAGGGGCTTCTCACCGGCGTTCTAAACCTAGGCGCAATACCATCCATTGCTCCCTATCTACTGCCCGCCGCATTGCCGGCGCTCCAGTCCCACTTTCCAAACCTGTCTTTGCGCCTGCGCGAGACAGTCACGGAAACACTCGTCCGCGAGCTTGTAAGCGGCGACCTCGACGTTATTCTCGTTGCCCTGCCGATCGACGATCCTGCCGTGGAGACCCAGTTCTTGTTCGACGACGCGTTTGTTTTGGCTACAAGGGCCACGCGAGACAACAAAGGTATCGCGACGGCGACCCAGGACATGCTGGCGGAGGACCGGCTGTTGCTCCTGGAGGAGGGGCACTGCCTCAGGGATCAGGCATTGTCATACTGCCAGATGCTGACGCCTGACTTGCGCCAGAGCTTTGGAGCCTCCAGCCTCACGACGATCATGCAGATGGTAGCAAACGGTTATGGGGTCACTTTGCTGCCGGAGATGGCAGCAACGATCGAGGTTCACCCCAGCGACCATATTCGGCTCTTGCGTTTCTCGGAGCCGGCGCCCAAACGAGAGATCGGACTTGTCTGGCGAAAGAGCTCGCCCCGCAAGGCGGAATTCGAGCAGTTCGGCGCATTGCTACGAGATGCGGCGCCGGGACGTGCGGAACAGGCGGAACCGCCTCGGCGGAAGGGAGGCCCCAAACGCTAAGTACTCAGCTTTCACTCCTGATGGCGGCGTTGCTGTTTGCGCGGGCTGGTTTGGTTCGTATGACCCGTCCGCTCGCCGATTACTTTGCGGCAAGCCGTCTCGTCCCCGCCCTGTTCAACGCCGTGGCGATTGCAGCATCCGCCATGGCGGTGCTTGTGTTTGTGGGTGGGGCAGGCGCAATCGATTTCGCCTGGCAAGGCGCGCTGATTTTGTTGTTGGGGGCCGGGGTTGGTCTTGTCCTGGCAGGCCTCTTGATTGCGCCCTATCTGCGCGGCTATGGCGGCTACACCTTGCCGGACTTCTTAGCCGAACGATTTAATGCGGAAACGATGCGCCCCTTGGGCGTCTTCGCGGTCATCTTGTGTTCGTTCCCGGCCTTAGCCGCCGTTCTGCTCGGATTCGGCCTGCTGGGGCAGGGCACGCTGGCCTTGCCCCTCTGGATCGGGGTCGCGGCTGGCGTGGTCTTCATCCTGGTGGCGACGCTGCTTGGCGGGATGCGGTCGCTGAGCCTATCGCAACTCGCCTACTACGTGGTGATGCTGCTGGCCGGGCTTGTCGCCGTCGGCACCGTGCTTTGGCACACAGGGTCAATCGCCTCGGTCGACTCGCTTCTTGTCGATGAGGTGATCCCATCCTTGCCCTGGCAACCGTTCGCTCAGACGAGCCCGATCAATTCGCTTGCGCTGTTCTTTTGTCTTGCTACTGGCTTCGCGGCATTGCCGTTTCTCCTCATGCGGAGCTTCACGGCACCGGACATGGACGACGCCCGCTTATCGTTCCTGGGGGCCCCAGTATTCCTTCTTCTCCTCTGTGCTTTGTTGCCTGCGTTTGCCGCGCTCTACGAGCCCGCCGCTTTGGCCGTTGGCGATGCGCTCTCGATGATCGCCCAGGCCGTTCTCGTTGTGGGGGCGGTATCGGCCCTCTTGGCGACGGGCGCCGCGCTCTCACTGTCGATGGCCAGCACGATCGCTCATGACGTCTACTTCAAGAGCGCCGCGCCGAATGCTCCGGTGAGCCGGCAACTCTTCGTGGCGCGCCTTTCTGTAATGGTGGTGGCGGCGTTAGCCGGTACGGCCGCGTTGCTCAGACCAGAAGAAACGGTGCTGGCGGCTGCAACAGCCTTGTCGCTCGCCGCGAGTACTCTTCTGCCAGTTCTGGTGCTCGGGATCTGGTGGAAGCGGCTCGGGAGCGATGCGGCATTGGCCGGCATGGTCGCGGGGCTGTTGGTCTGCCTTTACTACATGATCGCACCACACCTGATCCCGATCGTGTTTTACGAGTCGTCTAGCCTGCTCTCGGATGCGACGGCGGCGCAGGTTGCGGGCTTCGAGGCATTACGCCTCGACTATTATGCGGCGAAAGGGGACGCTGCGCAGGCAGCCGTGCTGGCGGAGTGGCAGGCCGCCGTGCGTCCGATTGCGAACTGGTTTGGCGTGCAAGGTTCTCTGGCCGGTGTGTTCGCGGTGCCGGTGGGCTTCCTGGTCTCACTGATCGTGGGGCTATTCGCGCCGTCGCCTTCAGCCAGACGGCAACGCTTCTTCGACAATCTGCGGACGAAGCCTGCTTAGAAGACCGATGAGATGCAGCCGCCATATCGGTCAGGCCTGGACCTCAGCCGTCCTTTTTGGGCGAACTGGGCGGCGGAGGTCCGCCAAGCAACCGAAAGCTGTCCCGAAAGCGTAAGGCATCCTCGCTTGTCGCGTGCTTTTTTGGGCCAGCGGAAATCAGCATGTAGACACGGTCTCCGTTGGCCACCATCGTAACAAGGTGGTTGAGCTTGCCTCTGCTGTCTTCTGCTTTGGCTTCGAAGCCGGGACGCTTGTCGATCTTGAGGGGTGTCTGGCGGCGTAGCTTCGTGTCACTGCCCTTCGCATAGGCCGTTACGACCTTCTCAAAGTAATCCTTCTTGGGCGGATTTGGCGCGCGCCCCTCCGGATACTCGAAGACGACAACGCAGTAGACAGTGTCTTTGCCGGCCTCGACTTTGTACTCATGCTGCAGCAGCGGGTTTTGCCCGGGAACAGGCGTGCTCTCGGCTTTGGGTTTCTCGCTGGCACCGGGAAAGGAGACGACAAAGCCGCGCTCGGGATAGTGAAACTCACTCCAAGCCGGAGCCTTTGTCGCTTGGTCCGCTGCGATATTCGATTTCGCAGCATCTTGCGCGTTCGCAACCCCGACAACGCCGAACGCCGAAACGACGGCGCTAAACATGGCTATGGCCAACGCGGTACGCAAATGGCCCGTGCAACCTCCAACAGACATCACCAATCCTCAAAGTCACCGATCTTGTGGACAGCCCGTGGACCACAAAAAAATGGCGTCCGCAAGAGGGCAGAACCGTTCTGACCGAACATCGCCGTGTTCTAACAAGCTCCGGGTACGGCATGCATCGGATCGCGCAGAGCATGATTGGAGCTCTTCAGGCGCCTTAGATTGTCGTCCTTCGGTTATGATTCTGCCGTATCGACGAAGCGTCATGCGAAGGTTTCATCGAGTGATTCCAAAGGCATTTGCCGGCGGTTGCATCTTGGCAATCCTGGGCTTCGCAATTCCGGCGGGCGCCGTGACTCTCGTGGATTTCGAGCTTCAATGGAGCCTGCCGTCGCTTGGCGTCTTCGGCCCGATCGCCATCGTCGTATTGCGGTTCCTAGCAAGCCTTATTGGCATCGTTCCGACATCGCCGCTCTTACTCGCGGCGGGCGCCTCGGAGGGAGTGGTTCTTGGAACCCTTTATGTTCTGATCGGCGCGCAGCTTGGAGCGCTCGTCGGCTTTTTGATCGGGAGGCATCTCGGCCGCGATTTCGTAGAACGCCGCGGCTGGCTGACTCGGGTCGAGCAAACGCGGCTCGGCCGCTGGCTTCTTGATGAGAACACGCCTCAGTCGCAGCTGATGCTGGCGGTGTTCTTGTGCAGGCTCATTCCAGGGCTCAACATGGATGCGCTCAGCTACGTGGCCGGTATCACCGCGCTGACCGCGTGGCGCTTCTGCCTCGCCAGTTTCGCCGCGTTGTTGCCCTATACGATTCTGCTGGTTGCGGCCGGCCAGCAATTGGTCGCGTTCGGCTCCGATACCCTCGCGATCGCCGTGACCGGCTTGGTCGCGTTCAGTGCCCTCATCGGATTCTCCAGAAAGCAATGGCTGCGCCGCCCGCCACGCGAGAAAGGGGCGCTTTCACCAAATGGCTAGGAGCCCTTCTTGCTCAGCGCTCGCGTATACATCGCCTCAGCGTCTCGCTTGAAGTCCCGCCGAGATGGCGCGCGCAGATACAGCATGTGGCCGCCCGCGTAGTTTCGCAGCTCTATTGGATTGGCGCCTTTCAGGGGCGGTAACTGTCCAACGAGATACGCTGGCACCGTATAGGGCGTGATGAGATCGGTGTACCCGCTGGCAATAAGGACTTCGAGGTTTCGATTTGCGGCCCGCGCATCCTGGATGTCGTCCAGCGCTCCGGCATAGCCCTGTTTTGTTTCGCTTGTCCCGTAGTCCCACCGACCACTGATTTTGCGGTTGAGTAGTCTGAACTCCTCATCGGTCTTGTAGCCGAGATCCTCAGTTGCATACCGCACGAAGGCTGAAGACCACAAAGGCACGGTAGAATCGAGAACCGGGTCGGGGCCGCGTGGCCAAGAACTCGACGGGTGTGGATCGGGCCCTGCGACGCTTCCGTCATAAAGGCTCAGGACTTGACCGTTGTCCCTATCGAATTCTTTCACGAACAACGACTGAGGGATCCGGGCGAAATAGCGTTGGACCTTTGCCAGAGGAAGTCCTGTGACCTCTGCCACCTTCTCGCTGGCCGCCTTGCCTCCCTTCTGGGTTCCCGAGGCAAGGGCTACGAGGTAGTCGGTCATCGCATACTCTTCGACATCTTTCAGCGCGGCTGCGAGTCCCTCGCGTGTGGTTGTTCCCTCGCTTTCGAGCTTCACCGCAGCATAAGCTGGTAGTTGTAGCGCCCAGGGGAGCGGGTCGTAGTCTTCACCACGGAGCATCGAAAACTCTAGCGCCGGTGAAATCAGCACAAGGCCACTTGGAGACACGCTTCCCTTGCGCTGCAGCTTCCGCGCGAGCACGGCAACGCGGAAACCTCCATAGCTTTCGCCTGCCAGAAAGACCGGCGATCCAACGCGATCCGTTTCATTGAGGTAGAGCCGGATGAAGTCGGCGAGGGAATCTGCGTCTTGGTCGACGCCCCAGAAGTCCTTGGCACTCTTGCCGCCGGCGGGGCCGCTAAAGCCCGTTCCAACGGGATCGACGAAGACGAGGTCTGTGAAGTCCAGCCAGCTTGCATCGTTCGGGATTAGTTTCGCGGGCGGTCCGGTTAGTGCGCCCTCCTCGGTCGTGTCGACCACTTTTGGTCCCATGGCGCCGAGATGAAGGTAGGTCGAGGCCGCGCCAGGGCCGCCGTTGAAGACGAATGTGAGGGGCCGATTCGGATTCGTCGGATTTGTCGTGTACGAGACATAGAAGATCTCGGCTTCCGGTTTGCCGTCACTCCCCTGGGGTTTGATGGTGCCGGCGACAGCCGTATACGGAATGTCCGAGCCGTTCTGCTTGAGGACGTGCTGCGTGGCGACGTTTGCCGGCAGTCTCAGGCGCCCTTCGGCGGCCTTGGCGCCGTTGTTTGCGTCGTCCTTGCCCTTACTCTCCGCAGACGTGCTTGCCGGCGATTTGCTGGTTTCTTGTGCGGATTCGTTTTTTGCTGGCGCAGGGACCGTCTTTTCGGCGGTTTTTATGCTGTCCGCAATGGCCGGCCCCAAAGGTGCGAACAATAGGGGTGCGAACAGGAGGAGGGCGGAAAGTAGCGATACGCAGGTTGGGGTAATTCGGTGATGGCGGGCCAGGATCACGATTTCTCCGATTTATTCGTCTAGTGCTCTTGCCTCCCCCGCTTCGGACCTAAGCGCTCAAACGGGCAGACTCAAGGCAGTATCGTTTCGATCACGGGGCTTTGACCTTGACCACGCCATGTTTGAAGGCCAAGCAACCGGTGATGACGAGATCGCTTCTAGTTTTGGTAGCACTGACGTCCTTGGCCATATCGGTCACGGCTTGCGCGTCGCGTAGCGAGATCGAGGCGGGCCGCTTGGCAAAGGAGCAGGCCGCCAAAGCAGAGGACGACGCGAAGTGCAGGAGCGCGAACACGAAGCCGGGTGAACCGGCCTACGAGGCTTGCCGTCAACAGCTAGCGACCAAACGAGCCGCGCAGGCGGAGATCGACTATCAGAAAGCCCGCGATTTTGACCGGATTCTTGGCGGGCTTAACGAGCAATAGGCGCTGCCGGCCTCCTTCGCGTCTGGAACTCAGTACACTTCAAAATCTACCGCTCGACGGCTATTGGCCGTTTTGGTGATGACCGCTAAGGTACTACGGGCGGAAAGTCAGAAGGTTCGGTACCGCGCGGGTAGGTGTGAACCGCGCGGGGCGTTTGGGCTCCGCTTTGGGGACATTGGCGTTTCGGCTCATGTCGTGTGTGGTGAGCGCTTAACGCCCGCATTTAGCGGACTCTGGTGCCTATTGAGGTTTGCGCTCTGGTGCGGGGCGCATTGTGCACAATGGCTGGACCAATCGCGGGGATCCGGTCAGGGGTCTATTGGGGGGTATCGCATTGGGCAGTCCGATGAAAAAGCGACGTGCCTGGTCGAGCTTGGACGACGACGCGGACGAGCAGGAGTCCGCGGCCCTGGCAGCTTCGCTTGCTGCGGCCAAGGATACCGCCGCACGGTCGGACGCGCTCTTGTCAAGTGCTAAGGAAGATCTGACAGGTCATCAACGTTGGCTTCAGGCCCAGACTGCTGCCGTTGAGCGAGATAGAGACCGGCACGAGAGGTGGCTTCAACGGCAGAAAGACCTTCGGGCTGCCAGCGCCAAGAAAGACCGGGTCCGCCGTCATCGCCGCCTGGTGCGGCGGCGCGCGGTTCAGGCGATCCGTGATGCATTCGTCGATCTCCTTGTCTTTGTTCGCTCTTGGGTTGGGTTCGGAGTCGGCAAAGTCGCCGCAGGCCTGCGCCTCGTCACCGGGTCCATATCGCAAGGAACCGTCGCCACATGGCGGGGCTTTACGGGCGCGGTGTCATCGATATCCCGTGGGATATCGCGCGGACTGTCAGCTATCGCGCGCAGTCTCCGGCAAACCTTGGTAACCGCAGGCCAGACCTTCGCCCAGGGTGCCCATCATGCTGGAAGCAAAGTCGGACTGGCCGCTCGCGGGGCCGGGGCCGGTATCGCGGCAGGGGCAGCGTGGAGCGGCTCGAAGGCATCGGCGTCTGTCCGCGCCAGCAGCCAGGCGTTGTCGGCAGGCTCTCAAGCCGTAGCGGCAAGAGCAGGAAGACTCTCGCGTCAGGCCGGCGATGCACTCGGCAGTGGCGGGCGTGCGCTCGGCGATGGATTGGCCTCAACGGGCGACAGCGCGGTGGCTCTTGCCGCCGCGACGCGCGACGGTGTGTCGGTCCGGGCATCGGCGGCTGCATCGAAGGCCGCCAAGCTTGGTGCAACTGGTGGTCGAGGGCTCTCGAACGCGCTCACATGGATTGCGTCGCGGGTTGCTGCCATTCCCTCAAGGCTCTTCATTCACATCGCGCGGCTCGGCCATGAAGTACAGCATTTCGCGCGCGTTCGGGCCGCGGCACCACGCACTCCAGCGGCATCAACCGATCAAGAGATGCGGGAGCCTTTGCCGAGCATCTTGGCCGACGAGCGTGCGGCTCAGGCGGAGAATGACGACGCGCGAGCTCCTGGGCACACTGCGTCAGTCCATGTCTTTGAGAGCTACGGACCGCACCGCGATGGGACAATGCTCTTCGGTCAGCCCGCGAACGAGCCGTGGTCTGCGGACTTGAATCCCTCGGCGGACGATCATGCGCTGGGCGCCAGCGCAATGGCGGGTGACAAGAGCCTGCTTTCCGCGGGCCCTTTGTCCACTTTGGCCATACCGGTCGCCATCGGCTCCGGCGTCGCAGCGGGGATGGCGAGCGTGTTGTCATCGCTAGGGCGCAGCGCCAGCGAGCGGGCTGGCGGTTTTTCGCAAGGCGCCAGGAGTCGTGCTTCGGCCGGTTCCGCCTGGTTGCGCAGTCAGGCGGCGCGAGTTGGGGCGTCGGCGCAATCGAGTGCGGCCGCGGTCGTACGTGTCCAGGAGGCGGCGCTCACGCGGGGTGCAGGCTGGGCGCAGAAGAGGGGACTGGGTCTCAGTGAAATGATGATAATCGCCGGTGCCGTTCTGCTCGTTCTTGGCGGTCTCCTTATCGGGGGCGGCTTTCTGATGCGATCAACATCCGACCCTGTGATCGCCACAGAGCCTTCGGAAGAGACCTTCTCGAAGATATCTTGGGCGTTCGATCAGCCCGCGCTTCCGTTGCCGGAACGGGCCGTCTTTACCCTCTCGGGCTCGCCTCAGTCCTTCCTGATCAACGGCATTTCGATAATGGGGACCAACAATTCCGATGAGACGCTAACGGATTTGGACGCCGCATTGAGTCCCGACGTGAAGCGGCCTGATCTGGTGCTCGATGTCGTCGCTGCATCGCAGCCCACGGAGGCGCCGGCACCGAGCCGCGTTACCGCCGTCCCTCCCGGCGACGCATTCCGTCTAAGCTTCCAGTTTCCACCAGAGGCCATGGGAAGCGAGGATGGAATCTCCGTCGAAGACTTCTTCGAATCCTATGGAGGGTTGCTGCTCAGAATTCGCTATGATGTAGACGGCGCGGAGCGATCGATCATTCAGTATCTCGATCCAGAGATGCTGAAAGCCCAGCTCAACGAGGTCGCGGCCCAGGCAGGCGGATCTTAGCCAGTGGGCGGCGCGCCACTAATTGCAGTCGATCCTTAGGGCGCCGCAGTTCCGCATCTGGACACAAACATTGAAGCGATTGCAGCAAGCGGTTCTGCATCCGGCGACTTCCTGGTTGGCGGATAAGTCTTGCGCGGCGCAGACGTCGTTGCAGGATTGAAGGCCATTGCTGCAAACGCGAACGGACTGACTTCCGGAGGTGCAGGCCGAAGGCGTGGGGCTCAAAGACTGGAATGGCGTTGTCGTTGTTTGAGCGAGCGCCATGTTGCCCATAAACATGCTGCCCAGAAGAATGACCCCAAGCAAAACCAAGCCAATCCGTGTCATGTGACGCGCCACCCCATACACCTTAACTCTTGAAATCGTCCCCGTTGGGCCCTTTGAGCCGCAGACGGCTTGCCGCCCAGGCCGGCGCCATCATAGGGTCACCGCTACTGGATGAAAAACCCATTCTGCAATGCCGCGCACGAGGTTGAATCTGGCGCCGTATCTTGACTTACACTGTTGCAAAAGCATCGCAAATCAGGACTACCAATGCTCTCTTGCACGCTATCGCCATGGCATCGAGGAACCTAACGTGAAACATGCGCTGAATGGTCTTTCGACCCTTGCTCTCGCCGCCGCCATGACGGCCTTTTCCGGCTTTTCCGTGGCTGCCGATGTTCCCATCCTGGTCACCAGCGCTGAAGACAGCGGTGACGGGACATTGCGCGCTGCGCTAGAAACGGCGGCCAAATCGGATAGCCTCACGCAAATTCTAATCGCGACCGATGGCGATATCGAAGTCGGCTCGACGCTGACCTACGCGGGCAAGGCGCCGCTTGCGATCCACGGCAAGGGGCAGACGCTGAAGACGAAGGCGGACACGACCTTGCTCAACATTAGTCAGGGCGCCGATCTGACCTTGATTGAACTCAACCTCGAAGGTCCCGGTAACTTCAGCATCGAGAATCAGGGTGGCACGGGCAAAGCCATATTTGTCGATGTTCGGGACGACCAAACCGGTGTCGTTTCCTTCATTCTCGACGATGTCGATATCTCCGGCTTCGCCGACTACGGCGTGCTTATTTCAGATTGCGACATTGTAGAGAACTGTGGTGCTGGCAGCGGCGGTACGGGCAATGGGTCCGACGCTTCGATTCTCGTCCGGCTGAATGATGTGAAAATCGATGATGTGGGCAACGGCCACTTCGATGCAGACGGTTTGCGTGTGGACGAGAGGGGGCCCGGCGATATCTTCTTTTACGCGAAGGACTCCGCGTTCACGAATGCCGGTGCTGACGGCATCGAGCTGGACGAAGGTCAAGAGGGCAGTATTTTCGCCACCGCAGTCGAAACCAGGTTCGACGACAACGGTGACTATTGCGATCCCGAGGTTCTGAAGAGCTTTCTGCCCTCGGACGCGGAGGGCGCGTTCGAAGACGGCGAATTCAAGGAGGCCGACGTGCCTCCTCCCGTAACGGGTTCTCCCGACGATGGGTGCTTTGAGCGAAACGTCGAACTATACGAGTCGGGATCGGTCAAGGAATACAAGATCAGCCTCGACTTCGATGATGGTTTCGATATCGACGAGGCCGGACCCGGCGACCTTTGGGCGCTAATTGTGGATTCCTTCATCAAGGGTAATGACGATGAGGGGCTCGATTTCATCGAGGAAGACGAGGGTAATCTCACGCTCGGCATCTGGAATGTCGAGGCCACGAACAACACCGACGACGGACTGAAAATTGTCGAGCGAGAAGAGGGCAATCTCTCGGCACTCGTAGCCAAGCTCACCGCCAAGGACAATGGCGGGTATGGTGCTGACTTCAGGCAGATCGATGAAGGCACGCTGACCGTCACAGTCGATAAGTCCAGGACATCCGGCAATGACGATGGCGAGGAAACGGGCCTGAGAGTTGATCAGAGAGGCACGGGCGAAGCCACGCTCCGCGTAAGCGACTCGGACATCGAGGACGGTATCAGCGCCAAGAACGTGAAGGTCGTCGAGGAGTAGTCGCCAAGTACGAGATTGATGCGGCCAGCATTGCACTTGGGGGGATCGGGAAGCGGCCCTGTCCTCACGATGCCTTGTTCGTCTTAAGGTCGCAGCCTCGAGTCGCATTTCCACGTGCGTTGACGGCAATCGCTCTTGGGCGCTGTATAGCGCCATGATCTTCACTCGAGACTCCGATGCGCTCTCGGCCGTCATTCTGTTTGACAATCGGCGCCGGATATTGCTGCAGCATCGTACGGACGATGCACCAACGTTCCCTGGCTATTGGTCGTTCTTCGGCGGTGGTGTCGAACCAGGCGAAACGCTTGAGCAAGCGGCTGTTCGGGAGGCGCATGAAGAGCTGTCCTATAGGCTCAAGGCGCCCCAGCACTGGATGAGCCAGCCTTTCCGCACCGAAGGCCGCGCCTATACCCAGCATATCTTCCTCGAACATTACGATGGCAGCTTGCTGGTCCTCGGCGAGGGCCAGGCCATGCAGTGGTTCGCGCCGCGCGATACGGGAGCGCTGCTGATGAGCCCGCATTCCAGAGTTGCCTTGGAGGCGCTAGATCGCTGGCTCGCATGGGGCCAAGGTCAACTCGGCCATGCCATCTAGTTATGGGCAAGCGGTATGGTGGGAAAAGCAGGTTAGTAGCAAGCGGCTTGCTGCAGCCGCTTGGCCGACGCCAGAAAGCCTCCGCCGAAGATTCTGGGGTTTTCCCGTTCGATAATCTCAATGCCCTTTGTGACGTCCTGACATTGAGCGGTGTGGTCTTCGTGGGCGGTGGCTCTGTTGACGTAGAAAGTGCCCACCAGATCGTTCTCGTTGGGCGCGTTTTCAATGAGCCGGGTGCAGGCGTCGTACTGCTCCTGTTTTGAGACGGCATCGCGGAGGTTGGCGCACCGCTCGCGGTCGGCCTTGTCGCGCTCGATATCCTGCATGAAGGAATCCCAAAGATCGTCGTCGGACATGCCGTCTTGTGCGGTAGCGGTGTCAGCGGGGGTTAGGGCGAGGGTGGCCGCGGCTACCAAGCATGCAGTCGATGTAAGGATCTTTCTCATCGTCATGGCTCTCGAGTCGTGATGCCCCAGCGTTGTGACGGATGGTGATGCACCAGGCCAAGGGTCGTGTTCGAGAGAGAATAGTGGTGCCGGCTGCAGGAGTCGAACCCGCGACCTACTGATTACAAATCAGCCGCTCTACCAACTGAGCTAAGCCGGCACGTTCCGCGATGAATTGCGCTTCTAGCGCCTAACGTAGCTTGTCTTCAAGTCCGAAGCGCGACGAGTTGTGCGTTGTCGCCCGGAAGCGCGCTTGGCGCGCTTAGAATGTGCTGAAGCGGTAAGAGACGTTGCCGAAGACACCCAAACGCTCGGATTTGAAGTCTTCGAGGTCGACTTCGGCGCGTGTGTTGACGAAGTCGACCACACCGCCCGTCTCTGCGTACCAGTAGCGAACGCCCGCGCCGAGGGTCCAGTTGTCGGTTACGTCGATCTTGAACTCGCCCTCAAGCTGGTAGCCCCATCCGGTGCCTTCGTGCTCGATGTTTGGCGTTCGGCCGAGGTCGGGGCGGTAATAGTGGCTGTCCTCATTAACGAGATAGGCCACGGGGAGAATGGCGGCATCGCCGCGGAAGGAAAGGCGGTCTAACAGATATGCCGTGATTTCGGCGCCCAGGCGTACGGACGACCACATGGACTTGTTGTTAATGACCTCTGAGGTGAACGGCAGGGCGAGGGTGCCAGGGTCGCCGCAAAAAGCGCCATCGACGGCGTCCCGATTGCAGCGCACGCCGTAGGCGCTCATGGATTCCTGCCAGAAGTTGAAGCCCACGAAGGGGCTTACGACGAGGTTGCCGCTATAGCCAACGTCAATGTCTTGACCGAGGTCCAAGGTGAAATACACGGAGCCTTCGCCGTCGATCTCGCTATAGGTATCTGAGAACTTTATCTGACCCGCGAAGTAGTCTTCGTCGTCAAGGCTGCCGCCGCTGAGCCAGCCACCGCCGACGAAGCCCTTGAAGAACGTGCCAGACTCGTTTCGCGTGGACATGAAGAACTCAAGTGAGTTCCCGGTCACACCGTCGTAGGTGAGTGTAGATGTCGGGCTGCCATAGAAGTTGGGCGCTAGGCGCGACGAGTCGATATCGAAGCGTGTGGAGCCCTCGCTCCACCAATAGCGTGTGCCGACTTCCCACTGGGGACGCGCATTGGCGTTCGGGGGAAGAGGAATGGCATAGGGGCGGGGCACGTCCACAGCATTCTGCAGGGGGCCGTACGTTTCGGTGACCGCTTGTGCGTATGCCGCGTTTGCCAAGCCGGCCGAAGCCAGCAGCGCTAGCCCTAGGCTCCTGAACGTCATCTTTAAGCCTCGCCCCCTCATGGATACCGTTTGCATACCCTGAAGTTGCAATGCGTATGGTTAAGAGAGCCTTAAATGGTGTCCCAAAAGGAAGCGAAAGAGGTCAGATCGCGCCTCAAGACGTCATCAGAGATCTTGTGCTGAGAGCTGGTGGCACCGCTATTGCGGCCCGGAGTTGCCCGGGGGCTGCTAGCGGCGGCGGCTGGCAAGCAGGCCCGCCGCGAATGCGACGACGAGCAGCGTCAAAGGCCCGACTTGTTTCATGGCCTTGTTGACGCTCTGGTCGACCATGGCCAAGCCCTCGGCGGGGGCATTCACAAAGTCCGGCTGTTTCGGCCGTGGCTTATGCAAACCTATCAGCAGAAGGACGACGCCAAACGCGGCCAGAATACCGGCGATCAGGCCCGCCGCGCCGAGCGGCGTGAAGCCGTATAGGAGCAAGGCCTGGTACCCGGCCACGAGGCCGAAGCCGATGGCGAAGAGAAGGACCACGACCGCGGCCACGACGATCACGGCCCGTCGAACGGACTGTTCGACGGACTGCTTGATCCGAGCGCCGGTCTGCAACGAGGAGACCAGCGTAAGCACGAGCCGCAGCATGGAGCCTTCTCCTACCGGCGAGTTAGGATGCCGATTAGGAGGCCGAGCCCGGCTGCAATCGCGATTGCCTGCAGGGGGTTCTGTTTGATGGCTTCCTCGGCAGTTTCCTTTGTTTCCAGAGCCTTGTCCTGGGCATGGTGCATGCCCTTTTCGGCGATGCGCCCCATGGTGGCACTGATGTTCTGCATCTCGGCGCGGATGGCCTCGATCTGCTTGGCGAGTTCTTCCGTCTCGGTCTGCTGGGTCGCCATGTGAGGATACTCCTTCAAAAGCGTTTGACGTGTGCCGCGGTTCTGTGGCGCGGGTCCCTGAACAACTCTGCGGGTATACCATGACCACACATTTCTTGCGTGACTGTTGCGCAATCGGCGCACTCACTCGATTGCCGGGACCTTTCGGTTCGTTTAGAGTCTGAAGCCTTAACGGGGGTGCCTCTTAGGGGCACAAGAGGGACGACAGGCATGGCCGGGATCAAGTTGGGGTGTGCGTTTGCGCTCGGCGCGAGTTTGCTGGCGGCTTTTGCGGTTGCGCCCAGCGGTCCGGCGCACGCCGGTGAGCAGGTTGAAATCATCACGAGCCGCGGCCTGCTCGGCTTTGGGCATATGAAGCGGGTCACGGAAGCTCACTGCCTCGATCGCAACTATTGGTGGTTCTATCGGCCTTACACCACAGCCGGCGAAGACTTCCCCCGCTGCGAGCCCTATTTTCACTATTCCGACACGGGTGGTGGTACGGGGAATGCGTGGGCCGACCGCGCGATGAAGTAACGCCTGCCACGCCGTCTTCGCAAGGTCTTTCCTGGTGTTTCTTAGAAAACTTTGTTGTAAGTGACGTTATTGTATCGTTTTGATGCAGCTCTTAATCTTGTCTCAATGATTTTTCTTGTCTTAATTTCATAGAATTAACTTTAACGATACTTGGCTCTCCTAGCTTTGGTTCTGTCAGTCGCGCCGCCTCTGCGAGGCCAGGGGTGGCTGCTGCGTAAGTTCCGAGTGGAGTACCAAGATGAAGATCCTGATGACTGCCGTTGTCGCCGCGATCGTGGCCGCTGGCTTCAGCCTGGCAGCTGCGCCAGAGGCGGAGGCGGGTGGCTGCGGGGCAGCTTATGGCTGCAGTGCCCAAGTGCTAGTGCCGACGCCTCAGCCGATTCCGTTGCGGCGGCGCTGGCGCCGGCCTCGTGTTGCGGCGGCCCCGTGTGTGGCGCCTTGTGTTGCCCGGCCAGCTGTGGTCGCGCCGGCTGCGCCTTGTGTGGCGCCATGCGGCGTGCCAGCGCCTAGGGCCTATTACTACCGGTCGCCCAATTACTACGCCAACTACACGCAGCCCGCCTACGCGGGCGGTTGTAACCTTGGCCCGGGCAATTGTTATTGGCGCCGAAACTGTTGGTACGACTCGTTCGGCCGCCGCTTCTGCAACTAGAGATTTCGAGCTTCCAGTGCGTACTGGTTGATTCCCGGACGCGAGGGGGAGGGTGTGAAAGCGCCGTCCCCCTTTCGTTCGTCTGGCGTTACGCGCCTTTCACCTGAGCCCAGTGCAGGGCAATCGCCGCCGCATTGGAGACGTTGAGACTCGCCAGGGCATTCGCAGTTGAGATCCTGCAGAGCAGGTCACAACGTTCGCGCGTCAATTGCCGCAAGCCCCGGCCTTCGGCCCCGAGCACGATCGCAAGCGGGTAAGCTAGTTGCGCTGTCTCCAGCGCCGCATCGGCCTCCTCCGCCAGACCCAACCGGGTCACCCCGCGATCTCCGAGTTCCGCCAACGCCTCAGCTAGGTTCCGAACCTGCACGACCGGGACAACGTCTAGAGCACCGCTTGCGGACTTTGCTAGTACGCCGCCGAGGGGAGGGCTGTGCCGCTGGGTCATGACCAGCCCTTTGGCCCCAAATGCCGCCGCCGATCGCAGCGCCGCTCCCACATTGTGGGGGTCCGTGACCTGATCCAGCACCAGAATCGTGCCGGAGAAGTCCAGATCTTCCAATGACAACGAATCGAGTGGCCCGGCTTCCAGGAGAACGCCCTGATGAACCGTGTCAGCTCCAAGTCGTCTGTCGAGCGCCTTCGGCAGCACGCGTTCCGGTTCTAGGCCGCGCTTGGCAATCAGCGGAGCAAGCTTGAAAGCGGCGTTCTCCGTCGCCTGGATGGCGAAGACGGGACGTTTTTCGTTGGTAAGGGCCGCCTCAACCGCGTGGATGCCGAAGAGCAGAACCCGCTCAGAATCGCCATTTCTTGGCGGTTTTCGGCTCCGGTGTCCGCCGCCACGGCTAACGGGTTTGGAATGCCTTGTTTTTTGCTGAGCCATAGTGGACGGGCTTTCCGCTGAGATCATCGGGGGCCGGGTAGAGCCCTAGCATAAATCCTAAGGATTCCAGGCTCTCGCTCCTGATTTACAGTTGACAGGGACCGCCTGGCTACTCATAAACAGCGGCTATTGCGGACCCTGCCGGCCGACGGCGGGGTGTTTTTGCTTGGTTAAAATCACCAGTCATTCCATCTGACGCTCTTGATTTATGGAGGGGTGCCCGAGTGGCTAAAGGGGACGGGCTGTAAACCCGTTGGCTATGCCTACGTTGGTTCGAATCCAACCCCCTCCACCACCGCTCTGTGGAGCCAGAGGATGACGGTCGCGGGTGTAGCTCAATGGTAGAGCAGCAGCCTTCCAAGCTGACGATGAGGGTTCGATTCCCTTCACCCGCTCCATAGCTTAGGCGCTGAGTCTATTGGTTTGATTGTTGAATTTGGTTTTAGGACGAGGACGATAGGAGTGTAGCTCAACTGGCTAGAGCACCGGTCTCCAAAACCGGGGGTTGGGGGTTCGAGTCCCTCCACTCCTGCCACGTGGTGAAACGGGTTGGCGGTGACAGCCAGGAGCACGCAAGTCTTGAGCTTAAACGCGAGGCGGGGCGAACGGGCTCCGTAAGTAAGAACAGAGATGGCGAGAACGAATCCATTTGAGTTTATTCAGCAGGTGCGCACCGAGGTGTCGAAAGTCACCTGGCCAACGCGTCGTGAGACGATTATCACCACGATCATGGTGGTCATCATGTCGATCATCGCGGCCATTTTCTTTCTCGGTGTGGACTGGGTACTCGGCAATATCGTCCAGCTGATTCTCGGCATCAGGTTTTTCTAGGAGGTCGAAGCTTTAGTCCGATGACTATGCGCTGGTACATCGTCCACGCCTACTCGAACTTCGAGCGGAAGGTCGCCGATTCCATCAGGGAGCGGGCCGAATCCGCAGGCCTTGGAGAGCAGTTCGCCGAAGTGCTCGTCCCTATGGAAGAGGTCGTGGAAATGCGGCGCGGCCGGAAGGTGGCGTCGGAGCGAAAGTTCTTTCCGGGCTATGTGCTTGTGAAGATGGAGCTCAGCGACGAGACCTACCATCTGATCAAGGATACGCCGAAAGTGACCGGCTTCTTGGGCACGGACAACAAGCCCATTCCGATCTCCGAGGAGGAGGCGGGACGCATCCTCCAGCAAGTTCAGGAGGGTGTGGAGCGGCCGAAGCCGTCCGTGACTTTCGAAATCGGCGAGCAGGTGCGTGTTGCCGATGGTCCTTTCGCATCCTTCAACGGCCTTGTGGAAGAGGTCGATGAAGAACGGGCGCGGCTCAAGGTTGCGGTCTCGATTTTCGGCCGGGCAACGCCCGTCGAACTCGAATACGCGCAGGTGGAAAAACTCTAACGAGCGTGCTGGTTATCGAACGCGCGCGAGACGTGAAACGCAGGACGTACTGGGATGGCGAAGAAGATTGACGGTTACATCAAGCTGCAGGTGCCAGCAGGGCAGGCGAATCCTTCGCCGCCGATTGGGCCGGCGCTCGGTCAGCGCGGCGTGAACATTCAGGAGTTCTGCAAGACCTTCAATGCCGCGACGCAGAAGATCGAGCCAGGGTCTCCGATCCCGACCGTGATTACGGTCTATTCGGATCGTTCGTTCTCCTTCGAGACGAAGACGCCGCCGGCATCCTATCTGCTGAAGAAGGCTGCAAAGACGAAGAGCGGTTCTAAGGAGCCGGGCCGCGCAGTTGCTGGCAAGGTCACGCAGGATCAGCTGCGCGAGATCGCCGAGACGAAGATGCAGGATTTGAATGCCAACTCTGTCGAGCAGGCGATGAAGATTATCGCTGGGTCCGCCCGTTCGATGGGTCTTGAGGTTCAGGAGTAGAGATAATGAGCAAGCCCGGGAAGAGGTTTCGTGCTGCGGCCGAGACGGTCGACAACGACAAGCTCTATGACGTCGAAGAGGCGGTCAAGCTCGTCAAGGGCGCCGCGAAAGCCAAGTTCGACGAGACGGTCGAAGTCGCGATGAACCTTGGCGTCGATCCGCGTCATGCCGACCAGATGGTGCGCGGCGTGTGCCAGCTGCCGCACGGTTCGGGGCGCAAGGTTCGCGTCGGCGTGTTTGCCAAGGGTGACAAGGCCGAGGAAGCTAAAAAGGCAGGTGCCGAGGTTGTTGGCGCTGAGGATCTCGTCGAGCAGGTCCAGAAGGGCACGATCGACTTCGACCGTTGCATTGCCACGCCCGACATGATGCCGCTGGTGGGTCGCCTCGGTAAGGTACTGGGCCCGCGCGGTCTGATGCCGAATCCGAAAGTCGGCACCGTGACCACCGATGTGGCTGCGGCCGTGCAGGCGGCCAAGGGTGGCGCCGTTGAGTTTCGCGTCGAGAAAGCCGGTGTCATTCACGCCGGCGTCGGTAAGGCAAGCTTTAGCGAAGAGGCGCTGGCCGACAACATCCGCGCCTTCGCCAATGCGGTGATCAAGGCCAAGCCGTCCGGTGCAAAGGGGACCTTTGTGAAGAAGATTGCCGTAACCTCCACCATGGGGCCCGGCGTCAAGATTGAGCCCGCCAGCTTCGGCGGCGCTTAGTCGGAAAAGTTTCGGGACGTTTTGTCCCGGAGGGCCGAGCGGTTCGCCGCGCGGCCCAAACCTGTCCGAGATTGCAGGTGTGGGAAACCGCTTAAGCCCCCGAATTCACTTTGAGGGGCCTGCATGAGACGGGAGACAAACGGTTCGAGGGGTATGGGATGTCCGAAAGGGCGATGCCGCACCCGGAAGATCGGTTGAACCTCGTATGTGGCTCACGCGCGTTTTTGCGTGAACGAGCGGGACAGGCAACAGAGCGCCGCGACGGATCGCGGGGCGGCTTCCTTGCCGTATCCCGCAAGTGTCGTGGCTCAGTGTGGCCTAAGCCCGCTACGGCTCTTGCTCTTTGGCAGCGCCTTCGCGGGTTTGAAAGAACGGAGTGAGCATGGAAAGAGCTGAAAAGCGCGAAGTTGTATCGGCGCTTAGCGATGTCTTCGCCAAAACCGGCGTGGTCGTCGTGGCTCACTATGCGGGTCTTTCGGTGTCCGAAATGACCAAGCTGCGCAGCGACATGAGAGAAGCTGGCGGTTCGGTCAAGGTGGCGAAGAACAGGCTCGTGAAGCTCGCGCTGGAAGGAACCGACGCCCAGGGGATTTCGGATCTCATGGCAGGGCCGACTTGTCTTGCCTATTCCGACGACCCGATTGCGGCGCCGAAGGTGGCTGTCAAATTTGCCAAGGGAAACGAGAACTTCGTCATCCTTGGCGGTGCGATGGGCGCCACGGTTCTCGATGCCAAGGGGGTGACCTCGCTAGCCGACTTGCCCTCGCTCGATGAACTGCGCGGAAAGCTGGTGGGTCTGCTTCAGGCGCCGGCGGGCAAGATCGCCCGCACGGTCAGCGCACCTGCCTCGCAGCTTGCGCGGGTCTTCAGCGCCTATGGATCGAAGGACGCAGCGTAGGCCTTTGACGACATACATCGAAACACAAGAGTTGAACGTACGAGGATAACGAAATGGCAGATCTTCAAAAAATTGCAGACGATCTTTCGAGCCTGACAGTGCTCGAGGCGGCCGAGCTGGCCAAGATTCTCGAGGAGAAGTGGGGCGTGTCCGCCGCAGCTCCGGTTGCTGTGGCTGCGGTTGCCGGTGGTGCCGGCGGCGACGCAGGCGCGGCCGAGGAGAAGGACGAGTTCGACGTCGTCCTTACCAGCGCGGGCGACAAGAAAATCAACGTCATCAAGGAAGTGCGCGCAATTACCAGCCTCGGCCTCAAGGAGGCCAAGGACCTGGTCGAAGGTGCGCCGAAGCCGGTCAAGGAAGGCGTTGCCAAGGACGAGGCCGAGAAGATCAAGAAGCAGCTTGAGGACGCCGGCGCGTCCGTCGAGCTCAAGTAGGCTTGAGTTGAAGCTTGGGTTGAAGGAGGCCTGGACCGTCCCCATTTGTATGGGTCGGCCCAGGCTTCTAACCCATCTGAATTCGTGTGACGTGACGGTTCCCCTGAGTTTCCGCTAAGGCGGGGGTTGAGGAGAGCGGTTGCGGCGAGCTTTGAGAGGACCACATGGCGCAAACGAACGGTCACAAGCGATATCGGAAGTTTTTTGGCCACATCACGGAAGTGGCCGAGATGCCGAACCTCATCGAGGTTCAGAAGCAGTCTTACGATCAGTTCCTCATGGTGGAAGAGCCGGAAGGCGGCCGCGGGGACGAGGGGCTGCAGTCTGTCTTTCGTTCTGTGTTTCCGATCAAGGACTTCGGCGAACGGGCTCAACTTGAGTTTGTACGCTACGCCTTCGAAGCGCCGAAATACGATGTGGATGAGTGCCAGCAGCGCGACATGACATACGCAGCGCCGCTGAAGGTCACGCTGCGCCTCATTGTGTTCGATGTGAACGAAGAGACGGGCGCGCGGTCCGTCAAGGATATCAAGGAGCAAGACGTCTATATGGGCGACATGCCACTGATGACGTCGAACGGTACGTTCGTCATCAATGGCACCGAGCGTGTGATCGTCTCGCAGATGCACCGTTCGCCGGGCGTGTTTTTCGACCACGATCGCGGCAAGACCCATTCCTCTGGCAAGCTGCTGTTTGCGGCGCGCATCATTCCCTATCGCGGATCCTGGCTCGACTTCGAGTTCGACGCCAAAGACATCGTTCATGTCCGCATCGACCGGCGCCGTAAGCTGCCGGTGACAACGCTGCTTTATGCGTTGGGCCTTGATGACGAAGAGATTCTGTCGACCTTTTACGACCGGATCACGCTGAAGGCGGCGAAGAACGGCTGGAAGATGCCGTTCAATTCGGAGCGGATGCGCGGCATCAAGCCGTCCACGGATCTCGTCGATGCGAAGACCGGCAAGGTCGCGATCGAGGCTGGCCGCAAGATCACAGCGCGCCTGGCGCGGAAGCTTTCCGAGGAAGGCTTGAAGGAGCTGTTGGTCCAGGACGAGGATCTGTTTGGCCGTTATCTCGCCGAGGACATCATCAATATGGAGTCCGGCGAAATCTATGGCGAGGCCGGAGAGGAGATCGACGAGAAGCTGCTGGAGACTCTGAAGGAGCTCAAGCTCAAGGAGATCCCAATTCTCGACATCGACCACGTCAACGTGGGTGCCTTCATTCGCAACACGCTTGCGATCGATAAAAACTCCAACACGGATGAGGCGCTGCTCGATGTTTACCGGGTGATGCGCCCAGGTGAGCCGCCGACCCCTGAAGCTGCACAGACGCTGTTCAACGGCATCTTCTTCGACGCCGAGCGCTACGATCTTTCCTCTGTCGGCCGTGTAAAGATGAATATGCGCCTCGACCTCGACGCGCCCGACACAATGCGGACGCTGCGCAAGGAGGACATCCTTGCTGTCATTAAGACGCTGGTCGACCTGCGTGATGGCAAGGGCGAGATCGACGACATCGACCATCTCGGCAACCGGCGTGTGCGTTCGGTTGGTGAGCTGATGGAGAACCAGTACCGGGTCGGCCTGTTGCGTATGGAGCGGGCGATCAAGGAGCGTATGAGTTCGGTCGATATCGATACGGTGATGCCGCAAGACCTCATCAACGCGAAGCCCGCGGCTGCCGCCGTGCGCGAGTTCTTCGGGTCATCGCAGTTGTCGCAGTTCATGGACCAGACGAACCCGCTTTCGGAGATCACCCACAAGCGGCGCTTGTCGGCGCTTGGGCCGGGTGGTCTAACCCGCGAGCGTGCAGGTTTCGAGGTGCGCGACGTCCATCCGACCCACTATGGCCGTATCTGCCCGATTGAGACGCCCGAAGGTCCGAATATTGGCCTGATCAACTCGCTCGCCACGTTCGCGCGGGTGAACAAGTACGGCTTCATCGAGAGCCCGTACCGGCGCGTGGTGAAGGGCAAGGTCACGGACGAGGTCGTCTATCTGTCCGCCATGGAAGAGGCCCGCTACATCATCGCCCAGGCGAACGCAGCGCTCAAGAACGATGGCAGCTTCGAAGAGGATCTCATTGTCTGCCGTCACGCGGGCGATGTTGAGCTGTACCCGCGGGAACGTGTCGATCTCATCGACGTGTCGCCCAAGCAGCTCGTGTCTGTTGCCGCGGCCCTGATCCCATTCCTCGAGAACGACGACGCGAACCGCGCTCTCATGGGGTCGAACATGCAGCGCCAGGCTGTGCCTTTGCTTATGGCGGAAGCCCCGCTGGTTGGCACGGGCATGGAATCTGTCGTTGCGCGGGACTCTGGCGCGGCGATTAGTGCGCGCCGGACCGGCGTGGTCGATCAGGTGGACGCGACCCGCATCGTTATCCGCGCGACGGAAGAGACCGACCCCTCAAAGTCTGGCGTCGACATCTACAATTTGCGCAAGTTCCAGCGTTCGAACCAAAACACGTGTATCAATCAGCGGCCGCTGGTGCGTGTGGGTGATTCCATCCAGGCCGGCGAGATCATCGCTGATGGGCCGTCGACCGACCTTGGCGAGCTCGCGCTCGGTAAGAACGTGCTCGTCGCCTTCATGCCGTGGATGGGCTACAATTTCGAGGACTCCATCCTCATCTCCGAGCGCGTTGTGCGCGATGACGTGTTCACCTCGATCCATATCGAAGAGTTCGAGGTTATGGCGCGCGACACCAAGCTCGGGCCGGAAGAAATCACGCGCGACATTCCGAACGTCTCCGAAGAGGCCCTGAAGAACCTCGACGAGGCGGGTATCGTCTATATCGGCGCCGAAGTGCAGCCGGGCGACATCCTGGTCGGTAAGATCACGCCGAAGGGCGAGAGCCCGATGACCCCGGAAGAGAAGCTGCTGCGCGCGATCTTCGGCGAAAAGGCGTCCGACGTACGCGACACCTCGCTGAAGTTACCGCCGGGTGTGGCCGGAACGGTCGTCGAGGTTCGGGTGTTCAACCGCCACGGCATCGAGAAAGACGAGCGCGCCATGGCGATTGAGCGGGAGGAGATCGAGCGTCTCGCCAAGGACCGCGACGACGAAATGGCGATCCTGGATCGCAACGTTTACGCGCGTCTGCGCGACGTCTTGCTGCATAAGATCGTCGCCAAGGGGCCGAAGGCGGTAAAGAAGGACGCCAAGCTCACCGAGGCCATGCTTGAGGAGCTCCCGCGCAGCCAGTGGTGGGAGATCGCGCTCAAGAACGAGAAGGCGATGAGCGAGGTCGAGGCGATCGGCCGTCAATACGACGAAGCCAAGAAGCGCCTCGAGCAACGCTTCGTCGATAAAGTCGACAAGCTTCAGCGCGGCGATGAGCTGCCGCCGGGCGTCATGAAGATGGTCAAGGTCTTCGTCGCCGTGAAGCGTAAGATCCAGCCGGGCGACAAAATGGCTGGCCGTCACGGCAACAAGGGTGTGATCTCACAGATCGTGCCCGTTGAGGACATGCCTTATCTCGAAGACGGTCAGGCCGTGGATATCGTGCTGAACCCGCTCGGCGTGCCGAGCCGCATGAATGTCGGTCAGATTCTCGAGACTCATCTGGGCTGGGCCTGTCGCGGGCTTGGCGAGAAGATCGGTCAGGCTCTTGAGGAGTATCACGAGACCAGCAAGCCCAAGCCGGTGAAGGATCTGCTGAAGACGATCTATGGCTCCGACAAAGCCGTTACGGGTTTGGCGGACGATCAGTTGATCGAAGTGAGCCAGGACCTCTCTCGGGGCGTTCCGGTTGCAACACCGGTGTTCGATGGTGCGCATGAGGCCGACGTTTCGGACCTCCTCGAAGTGGCAGGCTACGACCCGTCCGGTCAGGTGACGCTGTATGACGGCCGGTCTGGCGAGCCATTCGAACGCAAGGTGACCGTTGGCTACATCTATATGCTGAAGTTGCATCACCTCGTGGATGACAAGATTCACGCCCGTTCGATCGGCCCCTACAGCCTAGTGACCCAGCAGCCGTTGGGCGGTAAGGCGCAGTTTGGCGGTCAGCGGTTCGGTGAAATGGAAGTGTGGGCGCTTGAGGCTTACGGCGCCGCGTACACGCTCCAGGAAATGCTGACCGTGAAGTCGGACGATGTCGCGGGCCGCACCAAGGTCTATGAGGCAATCGTCCGTGGCGACGACACATTCGAGGCCGGTATCCCGGAATCGTTCAACGTGCTCGTCAAGGAAATGCGTGCATTGGGACTAAATGTCGAACTGGTGCAGCCGAAGCCGGATGAAGCGCAACCGCAAGCCATGCAGTTGCCCAAGCCGGCGGCGGAGTAAGCGTCAAGCCCCGACGCTTCGAAACGGACCAGTTGTAGACAACCGAAGGGCGGCGGCCCCGCCCATTTGGAGACAAGCAGAATGAACCAAGATCTCGCGAACCTGTTCAACCCGCAGACTCCGCAGCAGAACTTCGATCAGATCCAGATCGGCATTGCGAGCCCGGAAAAGATCCTGTCGTGGTCGTATGGAGAGATCAAGAAGCCTGAGACGATCAACTACCGGACGTTCAAGCCTGAGCGGGACGGCCTGTTCTGCGCGCGCATCTTCGGCCCGGTGAAGGACTACGAGTGCTTGTGCGGCAAGTACAAGCGCATGAAGTACAAGGGCGTCATCTGCGAGAAGTGCGGCGTCGAGGTTACGCTGGCCAAGGTGCGCCGCGAGCGCATGGGCCATATCGAGCTTGCAGCACCAGTTGCGCATATCTGGTTTTTGAAGTCGCTTCCGTCTCGGATCGGTCTTCTCCTGGATATGACGCTGAAGGACCTTGAGCGCGTCCTGTATTTCGAGAACTACATTGTGCTGGAGCCGGGCCTCACCTCGCTCAAGCCGCTGCAGCTGCTGTCCGAAGAAGAGTACATGCAGGCGCAGGATGATTTTGGCGAGGACTCATTTACGGCCGGTATCGGCGCTGAGGCGATCCGAGAGCTGCTCAAGGGGCTCGATCTTGAGAAGATCGCGGCTGATCTCCGTGTCGAGATCGCCGAGGCCACAACGGAGCTGAAGCCGAAGAAGCTGGCCAAGCGCCTAAAGGTCGTCGAGGCCTTTATCCAATCAGGCAACCGTCCTGAGTGGATGATTCTCACGGTTGTGCCGGTCATTCCGCCGGAGTTGCGCCCGCTGGTGCCGCTTGATGGCGGCCGGTTCGCCACGTCGGATCTGAATGACCTCTACCGCCGTGTCATCAACCGTAACAACCGTCTGAAGCGGCTCATGGAGCTGCGTGCGCCGGACATCATCATCCGGAACGAGAAGCGCATGCTGCAAGAGGCTGTCGATGCGCTGTTCGACAATGGCCGCCGCGGCCGCGTCATCACCGGTGCCAACAAGCGTCCGCTGAAGTCGCTTGCCGACATGCTCAAAGGCAAGCAGGGCCGGTTCCGTCAGAACCTGCTTGGCAAGCGCGTCGACTATTCGGGCCGTTCGGTTATTGTGGTCGGCCCCGACCTGATGCTCCATCAGTGCGGTCTGCCGAAGAAGATGGCGTTGGAGCTGTTCAAGCCGTTCATCTACTCGCGGCTCGACGCGAAAGGTCATGCGTCGACCGTCAAACAAGCCAAGAAGCTTGTCGAGAAGGAGAAGCCCGAAGTTTGGGACATTCTCGATGAGGTGATCCGCGAGCACCCGGTTATGTTGAACCGGGCTCCGACCCTTCACCGTTTGGGCATTCAGGCCTTCGAGCCGAAGCTCATCGAAGGGAAGGCCATCCAGTTGCATCCGCTGGTTTGCGCGGCGTTCAACGCCGACTTCGACGGCGACCAGATGGCTGTCCACGTGCCGCTGTCGCTCGAGGCGCAGCTGGAAGCGCGTGTGCTGATGATGTCGACCAACAACATCCTGCACCCGGCCAACGGTTCGCCAATCATTGTGCCGTCCCAGGACATCGTGCTCGGGCTCTACTACCTGTCGCTCGTCATGGACAACGAGCCTGGTGAGGGCATGATCTTCGGCGATGTCGCTGAGATCCATCATGCGCTTGATTCTGGCGCCGTGACGCTGCACGCCAAGGTTAAGGGCCGCTACATCACCAAGGACGAGAACGGCAATTGGGTCGCGTATATCTACGACACGACACCTGGCCGCATGCTTCTTGGCGAGTTGCTGCCGCGCCGAGCCGAAGTCAGCTTCGACCTGGTCAATCAGCTTCTCACGAAGAAGGCGATCTCCAAGATGATCGATGTGGTTTACCGCCACTGCGGTCAGAAGGAGACAGTCATCTTCTGCGACAAGATCATGGGACTTGGGTTCCGCTATGCGTGCCAGGCCGGCATCTCGTTCGGCAAGGATGACATGGTGATCCCTGAGACCAAGGACGACATCATCCACAAGACGACCGAGCTCGTGCGCGAGTATGAGCAACAATACAATGACGGTCTCATCACCCGTGGCGAGAAGTACAACAAGGTTGTCGACACCTGGACGGAGTGCACGGAACTCGTCGCGAAGGAAATGATGAAGCGCATTTCCTCGGTACAGGTCGACGAGGAGACCGGCCGCGAGAAGCCGATCAACTCGATCTACATGATGTCCCACTCAGGGGCGCGCGGGTCGCCGGCCCAGATGAAGCAGCTTGCCGGTATGCGCGGTCTGATGACCAAGCCGTCGGGCGAAATTATCGAGACGCCGATTATCTCGAACTTCAAGGAAGGCTTGACCGTGATGGAGTACTTCAACTCCACGCACGGTGCCCGTAAGGGTCTTGCCGATACCGCCTTGAAGACGGCGAACTCCGGTTACCTGACGCGTCGTCTCGTCGACGTGGCGCAGGACTGCATCGTGACCGAAGAAGACTGCGGCACCGAGGACGGCATCACAGTGCGTCCGATTCTCGACGCTGGTGAAGTCACCGTATCGCTTGGCCAGCGCGTGCTTGGCCGGACAGCTGCCGATCAGGTCAAACACCCAGCGACGGGCGAAGTGCTCGTTGAGCGCGGTGAGTTGATCGAGGAAGAGCACGTCGATGCGATTGAGAATGCACGCGTTCAAGAAATCCGCGTGCGTTCGGCGCTGACGTGTGAAACTCGTAATGGCATTTGCGCCAAGTGCTATGGCCGCGATTTGGCCCGGGGCACCCCCGTCAATATGGGCGAGGCCGTGGGCGTTATCGCCGCGCAGTCGATCGGTGAGCCTGGTACGCAGCTCACAATGCGGACGTTCCACTTGGGCGGTATCGCCAGCTCGAAAGTGGTTGACCAGTCTTCGCTCGAGTCGGCGTATGACGGCACCGTGAAGATCAAGCAGCGCAATGTCGTTGAGGATTCTCAAGGCCGTCACATGGTCATGAGCCGGAACACGGCCATCGTGATCGTGGACGATGAAGGCAATGAGCTCGCGACCCATCGCCTGCCTTACGGTACGCATTTGCGTGTCGACGAGGGCGACAAGGTCAAGCGGGGCGACCGTCTTGCCGAGTGGGATCCCTACACGCGGCCGATCCTCACCGAGATCGAGGGTAAGGTCGAGTTTGAGGATCTGGTCGAGGGTGTCTCCATGTCGGAGCAACGCGACGAGTCGACCGGTATCACCAATAGCGTGATCATCGACTGGCGTGCCTCGCCCCGTGGCGTCGATCTTCGGCCTGCCATGTCGATCAAGGACAAGAAGGGTGAGATCGGCAAGCTCTCGCGTGGCGGCGACGCCCGCTACCTGCTGCCGGTGGATGCGGTCTTGTCGGTCGAGTCGGGCAGTGATGTGAAGGCCGGCGATGTGTTGGCCCGTATCCCGATGGAAAGCGCTAAGACCCGCGATATTACCGGTGGTCTGCCGCGCGTTGCCGAGCTGTTCGAGGCACGGCGTCCGAAGGATCACGCCATTATCGCTGAGGTCTCGGGCATCGTGCAGCTTGGCCGCGACTATAAGAACAAGCGGCGGATCAGCATCGTTCCTGACGAGGACGGAGCCGATCCCGTGGAGTTCCTGATCCCCAAGGGCCGGCATCTGACGGTGCAGGAAGGCGACCGGATCGAGAAGGGTGAATATCTTCTCGATGGTCATCCAGCGCCGCACGACATTCTGGCGATTAAGGGTGTCGAGGAGCTGGCCAACTATCTCGTGAATGAGATTCAGGAGGTCTACCGGCTCCAAGGCGTGCCGATCAACGACAAGCATATTGAAGTGATCGTCAGCCAGATGCTCAAAAAGATCGAGATTGACGATCCAGGCGATACCGAGTTCCTCAAGGGCGAGCAGGTCGACCGCATCGACTTTGAAGATGCCAACTTGGCGGTGGAAGAAGCCGGCGGCAAGAAGGCCGAAGGCCAGCACGTTTTGCTCGGTATTACGAAGGCGAGCCTTCAGACCCGGTCGTTCATTTCGGCGGCCTCGTTCCAGGAGACCACACGCGTTCTTACGGATGCGGCGGTTAATGGGAAAAAGGATACGCTGGAAGGCCTTAAGGAGAATGTCATTGTCGGTCGGCTCATTCCGGCCGGCACGGGCGGCATGCTCTCGCGGCTCAACCGGATTGCCACCCATCGCGACGAGCTCATTCTGGAGGAGCGTCAGCGCTCGGCTCAGGAGGCTCTAGAGACGGCCGGTGAGGCTGTCCCGGAGAACGATGCGGCGGGCGAGGCAGTGCCGGAGGACGCCTCTGACGGTGCTTCGGCCTAAGGCTAGAAGTAGATATAAGGGGCCAAGCGGCAAAACCGGCAAAAAACGGTGCTTGGCCCTCGATTTCAGGTGCTTGAACCCTTGACGTTTCGAGAAATGGCCTGATACAACGCGGCCACTTTTCGCGGCAGGCGGTAGCCCACCGAAAGGATGCCCATTGGGAGATAGTGCCCAGCGGGCGCGGGTTAGACGCTGCCGGACTAACCGGGATCAAATCGGGGTCATGATCTGAGGGGTTTCCCTCAAGATCCTCTGCATTAGGCGCTGAAGAACGCGAGGGATGACTCGCAGCTTCAGCTCTTGTGTTTTGGGCAATCCGCGCAGCCTCGGTATTGGGCGTGGTCGCCCGCATGGTTTTGGGCATTCTTGCCCAGTGATGAATGAGGCGGTTTCGCCGTCGCAAACGATTGGACGCTAGGGCTGCTATGCCAACGATTCAGCAATTGATCCGGAAGCCACGCAAGGTGCCGGTGAAGCGCAATAAGGTGCCGGCCATGCAGGCCTGCCCGCAGAAGCGGGGGGTTTGTACCCGCGTGTACACAACGACCCCGAAGAAGCCGAACTCGGCTCTCCGGAAGGTGGCTCGCGTGCGCCTGACCAACCAGCAGGAAGTGACGAGCTACATCCCGGGTGAGGGTCACAATCTCCAGGAGCACTCCGTGGTGATGATCCGTGGCGGCCGTGTGAAGGATCTTCCAGGCGTGCGCTATCACATCATTCGCGGCGTACTCGACACACAAGGCGTTAGCGCCCGTCGTCAGCGGCGCTCGAAATACGGAGCCAAGCGGCCCAAGTAGTGGGGCGCTTTTTTGGTTTTTAAGGAACGGATTGAAGCGATATGTCCAGGCGGCACAAAGCTGACAAGCGGGAGATCATTCCCGATCCCAAGTTTGGGGATCAGGTGCTCACCAAGTTCATGAACTCCATCATGCTGGACGGCAAGAAGTCTGCCGCCGAGCGGATCGTTTATGGCGCGCTCGACCAGATGGAAGAGAAGGTCAAGCAGAACCCGATTGAGCTGTTCCATCAGGCTTTGCAGAACGTAATGCCGGCAATCGAGGTGCGTTCCCGCCGTGTCGGCGGCGCGACCTATCAGGTCCCTGTCGAGGTGCGTGTAGACCGCCGCCAGGCCCTTGCCATTCGCTGGATTATAGCCGCTGCCCGTGGCCGCAACGAGAACACGATGGTCGAGCGGCTGTCGGGTGAACTTCTCGATGCCGTGAACAATCGCGGATCTGCCGTTAAGAAGCGCGAGGACACGCACCGGATGGCTGAGGCCAACCGCGCCTTCTCGC
>JASJEH010000087.1 GCA_030064755.1 Methyloceanibacter sp.
GCCGGAGGTCGCCGTTAAGGCAGCGACGAGCAAGGATGCCGGGCCCGGTGTTCCGGTCCTCACCAAAGAGGAACTCGCGAAGGTCCTCGGCACAAAGAAAAAGAAGGTCTCGATGCAGATGCCCGTACGCAATCCGATTCGCTGACCCGTCGACCGGCATGCGATTCACCGACTTTGCGCGCGGGGCGTCTTTCGGGCAAACTCCTGGCCATGTTGCAGCGGCGCTCAAATCCCTTCGAACGACAGCGAAACGTTTTCGGTGATCCCATCAAGCCGTGTTCCGACAGACCGCTCACAGGTTTCTACAGGACCGGCTGCTGTCACACCGGCCCTGAGGACGCTGGGCTGCATACGGTCTGCGTCGAGGTCACTGCCGAGTTCCTCGCCTTCTCAAAGTCGCGCGGCAACGATCTTTCGACGCCCGTACCCGGCTTTGGCTTTCCAGGCTTGAAGCCGGGCGATCGTTGGTGCCTATGCGCGGCCCGGTGGCTCGAAGCCTTCGAAGCGGGCAAGGCGCCGCGGGTCGTCCTCGGCTCGACACATGAGGTTACGCTCGAAGTCGTAGATCTTGAGGATCTCAAGCAGTACGCCATTGATCTCGCCTAGGCGTTGTATTGGCGCGCGCAGAACCGGCTTGTTGCGCACATGCGGAGGTGGCAGCATGCCCGACAAATCGACGAACGGGCACTCTGCGGCACGATGAGCGATAAATCGAAAGACAAGACTGACAAGCCGGCACGACGACGCCAGAAGCGCCAGATCTACCTCGAAGGTCACAGGCGCAAATTCCTCGTCGTGGTCGACGAAACGCCGGAATGCGAGAGCGCGCTTGCCTTCGCGGCAAGTCGCGCCGCTCGAACGAAGGGTCAACTTGCCCTTCTCTATGTGATCGAACCCGAGGATGGCGCGATGCACTGGCTCGGCGTGGAGGAAATTGCGCGCGAAGAGGGGCTAAACAAAGCCAAAGCGGTTTTTCGTCTTTTTGGCCGCAAGCTCAAGGCCTTGGGTTTCGAGGACTTGGAGCCGGATGAAATCGTACGTGAGGGCTCCAAGCCCGAGGAAATCACAGATTTGATCGAGGAGGACCCCGATATCGGTGTTCTCGTCCTCGGTGCGTCGAAGGATCCGTCGGGGCCAGGCCCGCTGGTTTCAAGTCTCGCTGGCGGCCGTCTCGCGGGGGTATTTCCGACGCCGATCACAGTCGTTCCCGGACACCTTTCGACGGAAGAGATTCTTGCCCTCGCATGACTCTCGGATGGCTTCCTCACAGGTTTCTTGCCCGGCGCCGGCGCCTTGACTTTGCAGCAACTCGGACACAGATATAGAATAGTTCTAAGTCACCTGTGAGAATCGTCTCAAAGAAAGGCCCGTCATGTTCATCCAGACCGAGGCGACGCCGAACCCGGCTACCCTTAAGTTTCTTCCGGGCCGAAGTGTCCTTGGCGATCACGATGCCGTCGAGTTCCGCTCAGACGAGCAAGGCGAAGCCTCTCCACTCGCCTCGCGCCTTTTCGAGATTGACGGTGTGTCCAGTGTCTTCCTCGGCGCCGATTTCATCAGCGTGACCAAGAGCGACGGCGAGTGGCCGCACTTGAAGCCGGCCATTCTCGGCGCAATCATGGAACACTACCTGTCAGGCGAAGCCACAGTGGACGCTTCGGAGGCCGTGCCGGCGGGCGATGAGGAGTTCTTCGAGCCCGAGGATGAAGACACCGTCAACACGATCAAAGAGCTTCTCGATACGCGTGTCCGGCCAGCCGTGGCTCAGGACGGCGGTGACATAACGTTCCAAGGCTATCGGGAAGGCGTTGTCTACCTACACATGCGTGGCGCATGCTCCGGATGCCCGAGTTCTACGGCGACGCTGCGGCACGGCATCGAGAACCTGCTGCGGCACTTCATCCCGGAAGTGCAGGAAGTCCGCCCGATTTGACGGACCGGCTGACAGACGCCTCCTTCGCACAGCTTTTTCACGAGGCGCGGACGCACAATGCCTGGCAAGACCGGGATGTGACCGACGACGTGCTGCGCGAACTCGTGTCGCTCGTGCTGCTGGGGCCGACCAGCGCGAATTGCAGCCCGGCGCGCTTTGTCTTTGTGAAGTCACGCGAGGCTAAGGAGCAGTTGAAGCCGTTCCTTTCCGAGGGCAATCGCGAGAAGACGATGCAGGCGCCAGTCTGCGCTATTCTCGGCAACGATCAGGAGTTCTACGAGCACCTGCCGAAGCTCTTTCCGCACACCGACGCGAAGAGCTGGTTCGCCGGCAAGCCTGAGAAGATCGCCGAGACGGCGTTCCGCAACGGCTCACTCCAGGGCGGCTATCTAATCATGGCCGCGCGCGCACTTGGGCTGGACTGCGGTCCGATGTCGGGGTTCGATCCCGCAGGCGTCGACGCCACCTTTTTCGCCGGCACGACGGTCAAATCGAACTTTCTGTGTAATCTCGGCTATGGGGACCGTACGGCTTTGTTGCCCCGTTCTCCGCGATTCGACTTCGACCAAGTCGCGCGCATCCTTTAAGACCTTCCAATGAATATCTTAGCGCTCGATACGAGCATGGGAGTCTGCTCGGCTGCCGTGCTGCGGACGGCCCCGTCTGCCCAGGTTGAGGTCCTGCGCGAAGTCGAGATGCTGCGTGGGCATGCGGAGGCACTCATACCGATGGTCGAAGCGGTCTTGGTAGAAGCGGGGCTGCGGCCCAAAGACCTTGATACGATTGCGGCGACCCAGGGACCGGGCAGCTTCACCGGTGTCCGTGTCGCGATCGCCGCCGCGCGCGGGCTCGCGCTGACCTCAGACGCCGTGCTCTTTGGGACCGACAGCCTGACGGTCATGGCGCACCGCGCGCTTCGTGATGGGCTCGCGCCGGACGGGCCATTTGTGATCGCCGTCGATGCGCGGCGTGGCAGGCTGTATGTCGGCCTCTTCGGTGCGGACGGAACGCGGCTCGACGGACCCGCCCTCCTGACGCCTGCCGACGCGGCCTCCACCCTGCCGCAAGATCTAAGTCTGGCACTCGGCAGCGGTGCCGAGTTGCTTCGCGAGGCGGCAGCCGAACGCGGCCGCGTGCTGACGTCATCACTGCCAAACCTGCAGCCGGGTGCCTTGGCGCTCGCGCACCTTGCGGCCGAGAGCGACGCGCGCACGTCCGCCTTGCGGCCACTTTATTTGCGGCCGCCGGACGCCAAGCCCCAAAACGCGGCGCTGGAACGCCGACCATGACCGCCGCGGGTGACGGCACGGGTGTAGACATTCGTGAGGCGACCGCGCTGGACGCCGCGCTGTTTGCCGCGCTTCATGCAGCGTCTTTCGAGACGCCTGGGACAGCACATCAAACAGGCGCCTGGAACGAGACGGCGATGGCCCAGTTTATCGCTGGTCCGTCGACACTATGTCTGTTTGCGACCCTTGGCGGGAAGAACACCGCACCCGCTGGGCTGCTCGTAGCGCGCGCAGCAGGCGATGAGGCGGACTTGATCACGATTGGCGTCAACCCGAAAATGCGGCAGCGCGGCGTTGGACGCGCTTTGCTTCAACATGCGGTGTCTGCTCTCAAGGCAGTTGGTGTTCGTCTGCTCTTCTTGGAAGTCGATGAAGAGAATCAGCCGGCCCTCGCGCTCTACCGCGGGCTTGGCGCGGAGGCAGTCGGAAGCCGGCCGCGATACTATGAGAACGGCGGCAACGCTGCCCTTTTGCGGCTCGATCTTCAGTCTTGCCCTTTAGGATCCGCAACCCGATGATGCGCGATATCGCGAACAACCAAAGCCGTGCCGGCGCCCATGACCGTGCAAGCGCCACCTGTGTCGCGGCCGACGAGAGCCATGCCCAAGCAGACCAAGCGTGAGAGCAGGCTGGAGCGCCTTTGTGCAGAGCGTGGGCTCCGTATGACCGGCCAGCGGCGGATCATCGCGCAGATCCTCTCCGAGGCGGATGACCACCCGGATGCGGAGGAGGTTTATCGGCGGGCCGTGAAACGTGACCCGCGCGTCTCGTTATCGACGGTCTATCGCACGGTGCGGCTTCTGGAGGACAAGGGCATCTTGGAGCGCCGCGATTTCGGCGATGGCCGCGCGCGGTATGAGCCGAGCGATCATCAACATCACGATCATCTCATCGATGTCACGACTGGCGATGTCATCGAATTCACGAATGAAGAGATCGAACGACTTCAAGAGCGTATCGCTTCTGCGCTGGGCTTCCGGCTGATCGGCCACCGGCACGAGCTCTTCGGCGTGCCTATGGAGCCGGGGAAGAACAAGAACCAAAACAAGAACGAAACATAGACGCGCGCCGCGAGCGCCACCCAAGGTTTGACTTCCAACGCGCCCCGGGACAACGTTAACGGAAAGTTAACTGGGACGAAGGGGTGCGTCATGGGAGTGCGCGTTTTCCTGTCCGCGGCATTGATGCTGCTGACCACGATCGCCTTTGCAGAACACGCAATTTCGCTGGACGCAAACACCGCGCCCGCACCGGCCGCGGAAGGCGCCGCACAGCCCGTGCCGACTAAGAAGCCAGCGACACAACCTGCACCCGCCACAACCAAGCCAGCTCCTCTCCGTACAGCCACGGCGCGACCGACGGCCAACGCCAAGGTGGCATTGCCGTCCGAGCTTGATGTCTATCTCGTCCAAGCCGGAACGCGCGAAGTCTGCGACACATTCAATTTCGGTGGCGGCGACGTTCGGACGGAGTGCAGGGTGGAACCCCTGCCGGCGAGGGCAGAGAACCCGGCCTTGCGCGGTATTTGCATCACGCGTTATGGCAACCGTACCTGCTATTAGATGCCGTGAGTTGCTGACTGTTCGTCAATATCCGTTAGCCTCGTTCCTCGCCGATGAAAAACACGCGCGCTTTTCTGGTGCTGGCGACCTTCTTTGCCTTCACCCTTCCTTTGATGCCGCTGCAGCACCTCTTCGTACGGTCTCGATCGCGCTTTGCACGTACTTTCCCTCACTGGTATCACCGTCAGGTGTGTCGGATCGTTGGCGTTCGCATCAATGTCGACGGTGAGCTGGCCCGCCAGAAAGGCGTGCTCGTCGTTTCGAACCACGTGTCCTGGCTCGACATCACCGTGTTGTCCGCCGTTGCGCCAGTATCGTTCGTCGCAAAGCAGGAAGTCTCAACCTGGCCGTTCGTAAAGTGGCTCGCGAAGCTGCAACGTTCCGTCTTTGTGGATCGTGAACGACGTACGCAGACCGGCACGAAGGCGAACGAGATTCTCGACCGGCTCGAAGCCGGCGACCACGTGGTGTTCTTCGCCGAGGGGACATCAAGCGACGGGAATGGTGTTCTGCCGTTTCGTTCGGCGCTGTTTGCGGCCGTTAAGCCACCAGGGAGCGATGCCACTGACTCAGACGTCTTGGTTCAGACGTTGGCGCTCACCTACACGAAGGTCTATGGCCTACCGCTCGGCCGACGCGGTCGCCCGCAGGTCGCCTGGTACGGCGACATGGATATGGCCAGCCATGCCTGGAGGCTTCTGGGCCTCGGACCTCTCGAAGCCAATATTCGAATTGGACCGCCCGTGCCGCTAGACGACTTTGCCGATCGCAAGGCGTTGGCGCGCTATACGGAAGATAAAGTCCGAAGCGACGTCGTCGAGCTACTGCGCGGGCGGCCCACCGATTGAACCGGCGCTAAATGGCGCGCCGGAGCCGGATGGTGTCCATGACCGAGGCCGGCGCGAAGGTTCCATTCTGCATCTGACGGATGAAACCTGCTTTGACCACGTTCATGAGCGTCATCTGCACCGTACGAACAGGGTTGTCGCCCTCGGCGAAGTAGCCCTCCCGAATCGCCACGCTGCATAGATCATCCAGGCTCATGTTTCCGACCTCGCCCAGTTTGCGGATCAGAAAATCCGCGAGCGGTGGGCGTTGCGAAGCGCCGCGATCACGCTGGGCTGGCTCATAGCGTCGGGGCTCGTCGCCGCGGCGGGGCATCTCCTGACGCACCGGCTCTCGGCGTGGAGGCTCTTGGCGTGGAGGCTCTTGGAGCGGAAGCTCTTGGCGCGGAGGCTCTTGGCGCGGAGGCTCTTGGCGCGGTTCGGGCGCACGGCCGACGGGACGGAAAGGTGCAGGCTCGGGCGGACGGCGTTCTGCTCCTGGCCGTTCCGCCGCTGGTCGCTCCACCGATGGCTGCTCGCTGGGGATCGGCCGACGGGGGCGCGCCTCAGCCTGTGCGGGGCGCAAGCGATCGTCATCGTCGCGAGCCACGGCACGCGGCGCATAGCGTGGTTGGGCTTCCCTGCGGGCGGGCCTCGCCTCTTCGGCGGGTTCAGCCTCACGGGCCGGCGCCGATTCGGCGGCAACTGGCTCGTCGCGGGGCTCTTCCTCCGGAAGAGCTTCGAGCTCTTCTTCATAGTACTCGGAGTCATTGAGAGCTGCCGGATATGTCTCAGGCGCGGCATCGACCGGCCCCTGCTCAAATGCGGGCTGGTTAGCCCACCGCTCTTCCTCGAGCTCCGGCGCCGTCATGATGCGGCGATACTCGCGCTCCATAAGCGTGCTTACCGCATCAAGCTCCGCCTGAAGATCTGCGATCTTCGACTCGTGCTCCCTTGTGAAGAGCTCCATCCGCTTTTCAAATTGCGCATGCGCCGCGCTGATCTGCTCCTCAAGGAAGCTGGCGCGGTCTTGTAGGTCCCCGCGAATATCACGCATCTATTACCCCCAAATCACTGAACCTCGGTACAACAGGAATCCGGGCGGGGGATTCCGTGGGCCAAAGACTGGCCATGCCGACCGCCACCCGGTACGTACGCAGAACTCGAAGACAAAGCGCCGTAATCAGCCTCCGCATCGGCGCCAACACTGCTCAATCTACCGCTAAGCGACTACAGAGTCTCGCACTTCTCGACTCCAGCAGTGCCGTTGAGCAACGCAACGTTTCATTAACGTTAATTGCGCGTCCATTGAACAGGCGATTAAGACGATACCAAGACGTGTTTGGAACAAGCCGCTACAGCCGTCACTGGACAGCGTCACTAACTTGTCAAGTTTGGGAGGAACCCGCTGCGGGCGTCGCTTTCTCCTGCGCAACTTTGGAATTAGGGGTCGACATTTCTGGCAAGAACGCCGCGAGCAGCCCGATCGCAGGAAGAAACGCGCAAACATTGTAGACGAACGTGATACTTGTCGCGTCGGCCAAACGCCCGAGTAGCGCGGCGCCGATGCCGGCGATGCCGAAGGCCAGCCCGAAAAACAGACCGGCAACCATGCCCACCCGGCCAGGCAGCAGGCTCTGGGCATAGACAATAATGGCTGGATGGGCCGAAGCGAGGATCAGACCGATGATCACGCTCAAGACCGCGGTCGCGAAGAGACCCACATGCGGCAACGCCAACGTGAATGGCAGTACGCCGAGAATGGACCACCAAATCACACGGCGGCGGCCGATGCGGTCGCCAATGGGACCACCAATGACCGTGCCGGCGGCGACGGCTCCGAGGAATATGAACAGGTAAATCTGCGCGGTCTGCACCGTCAGGTCGAACGTGTGTATCAAATAGAAGATGTAGAAGCTCGCGATCGACGCCAGATAGAAGTGCTTCGAGAAGGTCAGCGTCACCAGGATGACGATCGCCTTCGCCACCTTACGCCGGCCCAGCGCGGCGATCGCCTCGCGCTCTTCGGGGTGCGAGATTGGCCTGAGTTTCAGGGTCTTGCCATACCAGGAACCAACCCCAGCCAGCACGATCATGCCGACCAGCGCGATCAGCGAGAACCAGGCAATGGAGCCTTGGCCGTAGGGCAGCACGATGAAGGCTGCCAGCAAGGGCCCCAACGCCGTACCGAAATTGCCGCCAACCTGAAATATGGCTTGAGCAGTGCCGTGCCGACCACCCGACGCAAGACGTGCGACCCGCGACGATTCGGGATGAAAGACGGACGACCCCATGCCGATCAGCGCAGCGGCGACAAGCACGGTGGTGTATGTGGTCGCGTAGGCGATCAAGAGAAGCCCCAGGAGAGAGGAGCCCATGCCGGCAACAAGCGAATACGGTGTCGGGTAGCGGTCCGTGATGTAACCGACGAAGGGCTGCAATACCGATGCGGTCGCTTGGAAGACGAAGGTGATGAAGCCGATCTGCGCGAAGTCGAGCGCGAGCGATGTCTTCAGCATCGGATAGATCGCAAGGATCAGAGACTGGATGATGTCGTTCAGCATGTGACACATGCTGATGGCCGCAAGCACGGCCACCGCCATCTTTTCCGCCGATCCGTTGGCGGCTTCAGCCGTCTGGGTCACAGTCTTTGTCTCTGGCGACATTCTGTCCAATTCAGGTCAAGTCCCGGCGCGAGATGATTCAGGCCGCAGGAATGAGGCAATTCCAACCTTAAGGGCAAGCGGTGCTTTTCAGAGTGCCGCGACAAGCCATAGCGCAACGCGATAGCGTGCGGGCAGCAGGGACCCCGATATCTCAGTCCGACGACTCGCGCCATAGCCGTGCGAAGCTGTTTCCTGAATGTCCCAACCTAGGGTCCGTGGGCGGGGCCTCGCGGGAGACTTGATCCCGATCATCGCAGTTCGAGACCTTTTGTGGCAGTTTTGTTACAAAGGGACCTGCTCGTGCGCCGGCGGCGGGCGGCATTTGAGGCTTTCGACGGGTTTGGCAAGACATGAGAGGCCCTGCGCTGCGTAGCTCCGGGGGGCCGGGACAAGGGGAAGAGTCATGGACGCCACGCAGAACGGGGTCAAAGAACACAACAAAAGCAAGAAACGCGGAAAAAACGGCAAGTTTGACGGACACTTATCGGGGGAAGCGCTCGCAGCCACCGATCTCCAGGTCGGCGATGTGAAGGCCAAAGCGCGGAAAATTCGCAGCGAACACTACGAAAAGGAACTGGCACGACTCCAGGTGGAACTCGTGAAGCTCCAGGAGTGGATCAAGGCCAAGCGGCTCAAAGTCGTTGTGCTTTTTGAAGGCCGCGACGCCGCCGGCAAAGGCGGCGTCATCAAGCGAATCACCCAGAGTCTCAATCCGCGCCTATGCCGGGTGGTTGCCCTTGGCACGCCCACCGAGCGAGAGAAGTCCTCATGGTACTTCCAACGCTACGTGCCGCATCTGCCGGCGGCGGGGGAAATGGTTCTCTTCGACCGCAGTTGGTACAACCGCGCTGGCGTCGAGCGCGTGATGGGCTTCTGTTCGGACGCGGAATACCAGGAGTTTCTTCGCAGTTGTCCGGAATTTGAGCGCATGCTGGTGCGTTCCGGAATCACGTTGATCAAGTACTGGTTCTCGGTCAGCGATGAGGAGCAGGAGCGGCGGTTCCAAAAGCGCATGGTCGACCCCACGCGCAGCTGGAAGCTCAGTCCCATGGACGTGGAGTCCCGCGCGCGCTGGGTCGAATACTCCCGGGCCAAGGACGCGATGTTCGCCTACACGGACATCAAGCAAGCGCCATGGTTTGTGGTGAAGGCGGACAACAAGAAGCTCGCGCGACTGAATTGCATCGCGCATCTTCTCCGTCAGATCGAGTACGGCGACCTGACCCCCACGCCGCCGGAGCTGCCACCGCGCCCAAAGGCAGGCGACTATGTCCGGCCGCCACTCGACGATCAGACCTTCATCCCGGACTACTACTAGGCGCTATTCCAGTTCGACGCCGACTGTGTCCAGCTTCACGCCCTTGGTTTCGATTTGGGCCAGCCATGTGACCAACGCGCCAAGGAGCGACGTGCCGACGAGAATGTACAACAGCGTCTGGGTGCCGATCTCGAAGAGCAAGATGGGAAAAAGGAAGGCGGTGGTGCAAGCGCCGATCTTCGCGAAGGATGCGGCAAAGCCTGCGCCTTTGGCCCGGACCCTGGTCGGAAAGACCTCACCGGCGATCAAATAGGTCTGGGAGTTCGGACCGAGATTGGTCATGAAGTTGAAGAGCATAAAGCCCGCAAAGATCAAAACGAGTTTCAGCGGGTCGTTGTCGGCGAAGAAGGCGGACTGCGCAGCAATGAAGAGACCTACCGCGCAACCGATGAAGCCGACCACCTGAAGTTTGATGCGGCCGACCTTATCGGACAACAGCACGGCAGCGGCGATGCCGAGCAGCAGCAAAACGTCGATCATGGCGGCGCCTTTGGCGGCAAGGAGATCGTTGTGGACGATGTCGGCTACGCTCTGTGCATGCTCCCGCTGCTGGCCTAGAGCGGTCGCGAGAATCGTCGGCGTAAAGATGCCGATGCCATACGTTCCGAGGTCCTGGAGGAACCAAGGTACTGAGGACAATACCAGCGCTCGCCGGTTCTTCCTCTTGAACAACGCGCGGTACCCCGATTCCTTTTTGGAATCCGCCTCGGACTTCGCCGCCGGAATGTGGAACCGCGGCGGATAGGGCGGGTGACGTTGGAGCAGCCGTTTGAGCTCGTGCTCGGCTTGCTGACGACGGCCCGTCTCTGCCAGCCAATGAGGGCTCTCGGTCACGTAGAAGCGACCGATCAAGACCAGTATTGCCGGGATGATCGCCGCCCCATACATCCAGCGCCAAGCGCCGATGTCCGGGTCAAGGCTAAGCGCGAAGTAACCAACCGCCGTGCCCGCGAGAGCGCCCGCCGCTTGGAAGCCGAAGGCGCCAAGCACAAGCCGGCCGCGAATCCGCGACGGCGTGCTTTCCGATATCATCACATGCGCCGTTGGATAGTCGCAGCCCAGCGCGAGGCCCAAGCCGAACAGGCAGACAATGAACCACCAGAAGGTTGGCGCCACGACGATGAGCGCAAGGAATAGGGTGAAGAGCGCGATCTCGAAGATGAACATCGGCTTTCGGCCGAAATGATCCGACAGTGCGCCGAGCGCGCTGGCGCCAATGAGAATGCCGAACAGCGTCGCCGCGCCGACCATGCCGTGCTGGGCAGCCGACAGATCGAATTCCTTGGCGAGCAAGGGGAGCGCGACGCCGGTCATAAAGACGACTAGGCCCTCGAAGAACTTGCCAGCTATGGAAAGCCACCAGATCCGCCATTGCATGCCGCTCATGGGCCCATCGGGAACATCGGTTCCGTCCGCCCAGAATGGCGTCTCGTCGATATAGTCTTGGACGGTCCGTGCGTCCCCGTCCTTGATCTTCTCCGCTGCAACCGCCTGGTTCATCGCCGCCCCCCACAGTCAGCCGACAGCTGACCGTAGTGCGGGAACGTTCAAGTCTTATGACAGTTGGCCCGGGCGGCGACGCAACCGGGTCTGGTAGGTGGCCCGCCTTCACAGGACACGAAGAGCTATCACCAAGCCTAGGCGGCCCACTGGTGGAACTCAGCGAAGTCGGGATAGTAGCGCTCAGCCATCCGGCTGACATATGCCTTGATATTGCCGTGGCGCTCGGCTGCGGTTCGGAGCGGGGTTTCGAAGACCGGGCAAAGCGCCCCAGCGAGGAAGGCGAATGCGGTTGCGTCGAGCCCGCTTGGTTCGTACCGCATCATGAAGGTCTTATGGCCGAGAAAGTCCGCCGCCGCATCGAGCGAGCGGGTCCCAAGTGAAACGATCTCCTCGTCAGTATGGCGCCCCATGCCATGTCCCATGATTTGCGCTTTGAGCTGACGGCGCGCCATCCGCGGCACGATGAATCGCATCGGGATCGGCATGCGTTCGAAATAGGCGAGCGGACCCCGATTGAAGTTGCCCTCATCCATCCAGCGGGCATGTAGGAAGGTCCAGTAGATGTGGTCTTCGAACATACGCTCGAACGCCCACGCAGTAGCCCGCTGTTCGGCATCCAAACCTTTGTCGAAGTCGAAGCCGTATTTGTGTTCGATATGGCGCCGAATGAACGTGGAGTCGGCAATGATCTCACCGTCGTCGTCGATATAGGGAAGCTTGCCTTTCGGCGCCTTGCTGAAGCCGCCCGAATCCGTGCGGTAGTCGAGCCCCGCGAGCTTAAGCAGCATCTCCGCTTTCATCACGAATGGGCTCATGTCCGGCAGCCCGAAGGCCCGGCCGAAGGTATACAAGGTGATCATGAGAAGAGCTCCATCTTGCAAACAGCTTCACTGAGAGTCTTTGCGGCCGCACGTGTCATCATCGTGGCACCGGATTAGACTGCCGCTACCAAACGGACAAGGCACAGAGTTGCAGCATGCTCTACAACGCAAGCACACCGCAGGACTATCTTGCAGGGCTTCCTGACGATTGGCGCAAGGAAACGCTGCTGCAGCTACGGTCACTCATCCTGCAAGAGGACCGAGATATCCGCGAGGCCATACATTACAAGATGCTGGGGTATGGGACCGGAGACCGTTTCGTTTTCCATCTCAATGCGCAAAAGGGCTATGTGAGCCTCTATGCCGGCAACATTCGAGCTGTGGACCCGGATGGCGACCTGGTCGCGGGCCTGAGCACGGGTAAGGGCTGTATCCGCTTTACCAAAACAAAGTCGGTCCCTGAGACGCGCGTCGATGCCTTCATTTCCCGCGCCATCGCGCGCTGGAAGGCCGGCCACGACGATGGATGCTGATCTTCAAGGGGGCCGCGTGACGGCGCACGCCGCCACTCAACCTGCCGCGTTGCGAAATGCGAGATCCAACGCGAAGGGAACAACAACCGTCGCGACAACCGAGATAAACACGGCCGTCGCCGCGGCGAAATGAACTGGATTGATTAGGCTTGTGTCCATGGCATGCCCCACTACGCGCGTACCCCTGAAGTGCCTACCATAGCTGGACGGGAAGACACCTGTGTAACGCATGCGCGACGGATGAGGGGACCGTGATGCCTGGACCGTCGCGCTATAAGAGGTTCCGGACCTTCAAGAACCGCAAAATGCCGTCGACCACCACTTCCAGCGGCGGGTCGTCCCGAGCGATCTGCACCCGGTCTCGTGCCACCTGGTAGTTGCTGCTCTCGTAGCGCTTGAATTCCATACGGGAGATATTGTCGACAGAGCCCACGAGAAAGTCGAGCAGAGGGTAGAGTGGGTCGGCCCGCGTGCAACGCCGGATGACCTGTGGAACGAAGCTCTTGAGATCGTACATCTCGAAGCAGGTGCCCAGGCGCTGCGCAATGATGTCAGTGATCATTGGCATGGTCTCATGCTCGTCCCGCACGACGTGGAAGGTCTTGCCCAGCGTATCGTCCTGGCGGGCAATGGCGATCATGTTGTCCGCCGAGATGTCGGCGGGCATGAAGCTCACCTGGTTGCCCGCGGTCACACCGAGCCCGTGCTTGACGATGAAGCTGAGGAGTCGCAGCGCGATATCGAGATTGCCGCCGTTGCCGTTGAGCGCGGGCGTGATAAGCGAGGGCCGGAACACACGCGCCTTCAGCCCCTGCCGCATGGCGGAGAAGACCTTTTGCTCGGCTGCCCACTTGGTTTGGCTGTAGCCGAAGTCGAGGCGATCCATGGCGTCATTGTTGTCGCTCTCGTAGAGGAAATCCTTGACGGCCCAACCGAAGATGAACGTGGTCGAGATGTGGTTGAGGACCTTGTCACGGCCGGAGAAGCACAGGTCGAGCACCTCGGATGTGCCAACGACGTTTGCCGCGCGCATATGATCGTAAGTCAGCAGGTAATTCACCAGTGCGCCATTGTGATAGATGGTGTCTACCCCGTCGGCGAGGCGCGACCACGTCGCCTCGTCCAGGCCAAGGCGTGGTGTCTCAAGATCACCAAGAATCACATGGACCCGCGATTCATAGGCTTTGCGGCTTTCGGGATCGACGATGTTCTCCAGAAAGGCTTTGTCCAGTCGCGCCCGCGCCTGTTCCCGATGGCGTCCCCGCACAAGCACATGAAGATCTTCGTCGGACTGCTTCAGAAGCGCGTCAATCAGGAACGGGCCGAGAAAACCGGTCCCGCCTGTGATGAGCGTACCGATCTTCTGACCGGCGGGTTCTGCAACGCGCCGGTCGAATGCCTTGTAGCTGCGGTCCGCCAGCATCTTCTCTTTTTCCGCAGCGACCCGCGCCTCATAAGCATGTGCGAAGAACTCGGCCATCGCCCGCGTGGCCGCGGCCGGCGCGGTGACGAACTGACGGACCAGCACAAATAGATCGCGAATGGATATTGACGACAGCAGCCGTGGATTGACCCGTTCGGCAAGATCAGGTGCATTGCGATCTACGAGCGAATCCTTGATCCAATTTAGGAAGACTACCAGGTCGAGCGAATCGATCCCGGCATCGAAGAGCGTGTAGTCCTCTTCACCCGTGATGCCGTAGCGGTCTTTCAGGAGTTCAAGCTCGTAGACATCGGACTGCTCGCCGGTCCGTGCCGCTGCCAGGGCATGGCGCGTGTCTGCGAGGATCGGCATCTTCCCCGTTTCCAGCAGTTCGCGCGTGTAGGCGCGACGCACCTTGCCGGAACTCGTTCGCGCGATCGAACGCGGGGGCACAAACACGACGCGGGCGACAGGAACCTGCAGCCCTTCGCGGATCACGCGGACAATCTCCACCTCGTCAGGCATCTCGTTGCCACGAGCGATCTCAGCCACGAGTGTGATGTCCATCTCGGCGGCGTCGCCGGATGAAAAGGCCACCGCACCGTTTCGGCGCAATTCGGGATAGACCTGCAAGGCAAGCGCCTCTATGTCCTCCGGGTATATGTTCTGACCACGGATGATGATCAGGTCCTTCAGGCGGCCACAGACAAACAGCTCACCGTCTTGCATGAAGCCGATATCGCCGGTGCGTAGGAACGGATTGTCGACGCCGGGAGCATCGACGAGACGCGCATCGAAAACCTTGCGGTTCTCTTCTGGTTTCTGCCAATAGCCCATTGTGCGGCCCGCGCCGGCACACCAAATCTCGCCCGTCCGGCCGTCCGCAACCTGAATGCCCGTATCGGGGTCCACGATTCGAATGTCGGTGTCGCCAAGTGCACGTCCACAGCTCATGAGCGGCAGGGCATGACTTACACCGGTCGTCTCGGTGACGGGCGAGGCTTGACCTTGCGCCAAGCGCCGGCGATCCACGGAAACAGCGCGTCGGCCGCGGCTCGATACGGCGAGTGTAAACTCCGCGAGCCCATATGCGGCGAAGAAGGATTCGTCCCTGAGGCCACACCGTGCGAACTTCCGCCGGAAAGCCTCGAAGGTTTCGGGTGAGACAGGCTCCGCTGCGACCATCAGCATGCGGAGAGAGGAGAGGTCGTAGCGTTCAAGATCGGACGGCGCCACGTGGCGCTCGTTGAGGCAAAGCTCCAACGCAAAATTCGGCACGGACGTCGCCGTCGCCTTGTGACGTGTCAGCAGTTCCAACCATATGGCCGGGTTCTGCATGAAGGATCGCGGGGAAAGCCCCCACGTCGTACCGCCTGATAGAACCGCATAGATGTAGTAGCCGATCAGCCCCATGTCGTGGTGCTGCGGCAGCCAAGTCACCGCAATCTGATTGTCATAATCGACAACAGCCCGGCAATTCGCGATCAGGTTCTGATGCGTAACACAAACGCCCTTGGGATTGCTGGTTGAACCCGACGTGTACTGAAGAAAGGCAATTGGATGGGGCCTCTCCGACACGACCGCATCCGGATCTGTGTCGATAGCTGAAGTGTCCAGCACAGGGAGCGCGTCGAGCCGATCGGCGGCCGCGCGCGGCATCGGGTCGGTATAGCGATGCCAGCCTTCCGCGAAGAGCTCAAGAGTCCTTTCGCAGGCGAGCCACAGGCTCGCTCCACTGTCTTTGACAATGTGGTCGATGCGCCCGACCCAGGCCACGAAGTCGAAGGCACTGAGCGGCGGGGTCGGGATCGGGACGAGGCCGACTTTGCAACAAGCAAAAAGCGCTGCGACCAGTTCGAGCCCCGGCTGGTACGTCAACACCACGCGGTCACCCGGTTGCAACCCCTCCTGCTCGTTGAGGGCCGCCGCAAGCGTGTCTACGCGCGCCGCGAAGCCGGCATAGTCGTAGTCCTCGAGGGTCTCACCACGCGAGTTGACAAAGGCGAACAATCTTCGTGTCGGCTGACGTTCGACCCAGTCTCGCAGGATGGTGTTGATGTTGACGGTGGGGGCGATGTTGATGTTCACGGTCGTTGCTATTCGTGCGCCGGAAGATCGGGAACACACCCTTATCGGTTGGCCGCGCCGCACCCCATGCACAGCGCGATTGGTCGCCCGGCCCTGCTGACGCGCGCGCGTTTCTGCCCGCGATGCCGTACGGATGCTGCCAATGAGACTTCAGTTGCTCAAAACCCCACGGGAGACGTTCCGCGCGAAAATGCGGTACCGCCACACAGCCCCCAGCCAAGCCGAAATCAGCCTAGGACAATGCCCAGTATAAAGCCAAATTTGAGGGGAGCCCCCCGGCCGACCCGACCCCCGGCAAATAGGCGACGGGTGCCCGTTTTGCAAGCGAAAAACCAGCCCTTACGAAGTCCCCCTTCAATGGACTTCTCCAGCTAATTCAAGGCGTTATGGCTGCCGTGTTCGCCCTTACATGGACGAAACATGGGTGCAACGGCCTGACGGTGCGATCAGGCCGGCCGATGTTGGTCGCTGAGGACGCGTTCAACTACCCGACTCATGTGGCACACTATATGGTGTTCGGGCTCGATGCGTGGGACCGCAGGGGCAAACACAGTCCAACGATTGGCACGAGTATTGGCATGGAACGGGTGGACGGCATTGGCGGGTTCTTCTTTCGGGCCAAGGACCCCGCAGCACTCGCCCGCTGGTATGAGGCGCATCTGGGTATCAACATCGCTCCCACGGACGTGGAAACGCCGCCATGGGTCTCAAAGGAGGGCGTGACCGTGTTTGCGCCATTTGCTCAGGATACGGACTATTTTGCATCCGATCGGAGTTTCATGCTCAACTTCCGGGTCAAGAATCTCGATGCCATGCTGGCTCAGCTTTCTGACGCCGGAATTGCCATTAGCCACGAGCAAACCATCGACGGTATCGGCCGCTTCGTACGCATTCACGATCCAGAGGGCAACCCGATCGAGCTCTGGCAGCCCCCTGCCTAAGCCAGGCCGGGCCACAGCCCCTTGAAGCCAAGGGCCAGCATCGTGATGGCGATGGTGGCAAGGACCATCCCCATGAGACGGGTCACAACGGCCATGCCAGCGACACCCAGCCGATCGGCAATCGGCTTGGCCATGCTAAAGAGCAGGCCAACTGCAACGGACATCACCACAATAACCACGGATATCTCGAGCCGGTCGAGCCAAGTCCGATCCTGAGTAGCAATCAGCACAGTTGCAATCGTTCCGGGGCCGGCAACGATGGGAATCGCCATCGGGACAACGCCGACCTCCGGGCGTTCCTTGGCGTCTTCGGTCTCTGCTTTGGTGTGGCGATGCTGGTCATTGTTCGCCAGCATGCTGAGCCCGATCAGAAGCACGATGATTCCCCCGGCGGCGCGAAGCGCGTCGACACTAATGCCGAAGAAGTCCAGCACGTAATCGCCGGCCCACGTCACGGTGAGTAGCGTGACGATGCACGCCACCGCGCATGTCCAAGCCGCATAGCGGATGTCGGGCTTGTCGCAGCCTTCCGTAAGGCTGGCGAATATCGCCACATTGCCGATCGGGTTCATGATCGCGAACAGTCCGGCAATAAACGTAAACAGCACCCCTTCATTTAGCATAGCGTCCTTGTGCTGCCGCGCGTGCCGGTCAGCCCCCGTCTTGTTGATCCTAGCGGCGAGAGACGTACTGCACGCCCAAACCGGCGTCCAGTCCGCCGCGAATCTATTACCGCACAAGTCATTTCCGATTGGTCGTTGTCGAAGAGTATTGCCACATTTTCCCGCACGGGCCCCGAGTGCGTCCCCATGTGACGAGACATTGAAGCACTGGGCCTTTGCCGTCTTGAGATGGCGCTATGTTAGTCAACGCAAGGAAGGAAACGATGATCTCTGGAAGGACACGTTTCGGCGCAGTCGTCGGTGCCGGGGCGCTAATCGCTTTTGCTACGGGAGCATCAAGCCCCGCATCGGCGATGAACAGCGACGAAGAACTCATGAAACTGATTGCGGATCCCGACCAGTGGCCTGCCCCTGGCCGAGATTTCGGCATGACGCGTCACAGCACGCTCTCGGACATTACGACTGATAACGTGAACAAGTTGCAGATGGTGTGGGCTCAGGGGACGAATGCGCTCCGCGGCCACGAGGGTCAGCCGCTTGTGATCAAGGATGTGGGCGGCAAGACCATGCTGTTCATGATCTCTGGTTGCCCATCCATGGCCAACTGTAATGTTGTGCAGGGTCTGGACCTTACAGACCCGGACAATCCGCGGCAGGTCTGGTCCTACGTGAAGAAGACCGACCGTGACGAATCGGCTGTGCCGCGCGCTTGCTGCGACACCGTCAACCGTGGCGGTTCCTTCGCGGACGGCAAGTTCGTGTTTGGGACGCTTGATGGCTTCATCATCGCGCTCGACGCTCAGACCGGTAAGGAAGTGTGGGTCGTCAAGTATGCGTACCCCGAGAAGGGCGAGACCATCACGCCGGCTCCGTTGATCGCCGACAACAAAGTCCTCATGGGCTTTGGCGGTAGTGAGTTCGCAGCGCGCGGCCGCATCGCGGCATTCAACCTCGCGGATGGTTCGGAGTCTTGGGTGTGCCACAACACGGGGCCGGACAAGGATGTCTGCCTGACCCCGGATACCAACAAAGCCAATCCTCAGTATGGCACCTACGGCAAGGACCTTGGCGCTGTGTCGTGGCCCGAAGAGGACTGGAAGATCGGTGGCGGCACGGTTTGGGGCTGGATCACCTACGACCCCGAGCTGAAAATGGTCTACTACGGTACGGGTAACCCCGGCCTGTGGAGCCCGCAGTTCCGCTGCCCCAACAAGACCCATGAAGAGTGCAACGCGGTCGATCCTGCGCTCGGCGAGGCCCAAGGCCGCTTCGACAACAAGTGGACCTTGACCACGTTCGCCCGCAAAGTGGACACCGGTGAGGTTGTCTGGGCTTACCAGCAGACCCCGTTCGATCAGTGGGACTATGACGGCATCAACGAGAACATTCTCGTCGACATGGAAGTCGACGGGAAGGATCGTAAGGTGCTCGTCAAGTTCGACCGGAACGGCTTTGCCTATGTCATGGATCGCGTAGACGGCACGCTGCTGCGCGCCACCAAGTACGTGACCACGGACTGGGCCGAGAAGGTCGACATGGAGACTGGCCGTCCGATCAAGGTGCGCGATCACTCGCCACTTGAAGTCGGCCGCAATGTCTCTGCCTGCCCGTCTGCGATGGGTGGTAAGGACCAGCAGCCCGCTTCGGTCGATCCGAACAAGCCCAACCTGTTCTATGTGCCCACCAACAACTGGTGCATGGAGCTTGAGCCCCAGGAGCGCACGCACACGAACCAGGGCACGGTCTACGTGTTCGCGAACGTGTACATGTATCCTGAAGTTCAGGGCGTGACCGGTAAGATCAAGAAGTACGACGTGCTGACCGGTAAAGCCGTTTGGGAGATCCCGGATCCGTATCCGAATTGGAGCGGCACCATGGTCACCGACGGTGGTCTGATGTTCTACGGCTCGCTCGGCGGTGACTTCCGCGCGGTCGACCGTGAATCCGGCAAGATCCTATGGAGCCGCAAGCTGGGTTCGGGCATCATCGGTAACCCGATCACCTACAAGGTTGGCGGCAAGCAGTACGTTGGCGTGTACTCCGGCATTGGCGGCTGGATCGGTCTCCCGGTCACCGCTGGTCTGGACCTGAACGACAAGTTCGGCGCCATCGGTGCCACGGCCATGACCAAGGCCGCTGGCCTGCAGCACGTCCCGCAAGGCGGTACACTGAACGTCTTCCGCGTGTACGAGTAACTCTCGTAAACGCGTAGACTATTGGCACCCGATGCCCTTGTGGCATCGGGTGCTCGTTTGTCTGGCTTTCATTCTTTTGCGCTAACTTGTTAGCAGAACGCAGAAGACCGGCCTGCCGCAGGGTGGTAGCGGTGGTGAGAGCTTTGCTAGCAGCGATCGTCTTGACGTCCACCAGCCGCTGGGTCGGGTCTGGAGCCGCGCCGCTCAGCCACGAGCGCCGATTCTTGTGCAGCGCAACAAATGAAAAGCATCTGGCAGAAAACGTTGCCAAAGTCATATTTCACTTGCATCGGAAGTACATTTGGCAATTATGAGGGCGTCGCTTGGCAATTCGAGGGGATCATGGCCCACAAACAAAGTGGGTATAATGAGAGCCTCCAAGGGTCGAGCTCACTACCCTCGTGAGGTGTCACCGCGTCTTGTGTCCAATGGAGAACCCGCAGCTAGTGTGGGGCGCGAGGAGACTTATTGCTTCTGCGTTTCGTCTAGCAGGATCCACTTTCCACAAACACGTTGACAACTTCAGAATACGCCGAGGTCACGTTGCCAAGAGCGCCGCTTGAGGCTGCGGGTCCGAAGCACTCAGAATTGCTCAGAGTTCGTTTCGGTGAACTGAGTAGCTAGGGAGAGGAGAAAGATATGAAACTGAAGTATGGTGTCCTGACTGGCACCATCGTCGCAGTGACGATGGGTTTTGCTGGCCAGGCGTCGGCAATGAACTCCGACGAGGAGCAGCTGAAGCGTATGGCTGATCCCGACCAGTGGCCCGCCCCCGGTCGCGATTTTGCCATGACACGGCATAGCACTCTCTCCGACATCACGACGGAGAACATCAACAAGCTGCAGATGACTTGGGCGCAAGGAACCAATGCTCTTCGCGGTCATGAAGGTCAGCCGCT
>JASJEH010000085.1 GCA_030064755.1 Methyloceanibacter sp.
GACCGACGGCGTCGCCAGTGTCGCTGTTCTGCGTGACTCTCGCCGTAACCGATCCATTGTTGATGATCGAGATCCGGCTGTTGTCGCTGTCGGTTTGTCCCCAAATGCCGTAGGCGTCGTTGACGGCCTGGGCAAGGATACGCCCAGAGTTGACGACCTTCACGCGGCTATTCTCTTCGTCCGCGCTAGCCCCGATGCCGGAAGCGTCGTCGTCCTCGCCGCCCGAGATCGCGGTAATGTCACCGCTATTGGTGACTTCGACGTTGCTGCCGGTGCCATTCGAACCCGCATAGATGCCGTAGGCACTGCCGTATGTTGAGGTCGCGTGAATATTGCCGCTATTGGTGACCTTGACCGGGCTGAAGTCATCGTCGCTATAGGCATAAATGCCGTATGCCCCCGGGCTCTTGATTTGCCCGGTGTTGCTGACCGTGATGTTGCCCGCATTGATAACGGTAACCTGGCTGTAGGAAACCTCAGCATAGGCAAAGATGCCGTGTACATCCGCCGGGCCGGTCGCGTGGATGTCCCCGTAGTTCTTGACGGTGACAGGGCTGTTGTTGCCGTCACTGTAGGCGTAGATGCCCGACGTATCGTCTGCGCCCGCGACGACCGTTAAATCGCCGCTATTGTGTATATCGATACGGCTGTTCTCATCCGAACTGAAGGCATAGATGCCGATCGCTTCATCTGCCGTGACTGTGAGATCGCCGCTGTTTGCTACCTCGATGCGGCTAGAAGCTCCATCGGTGACGGCATCAATGGCCTCTCCATCGGCCCCGGAGGTGACCGTCACATCGCCACTGTTTGTGATTGTGATCCTGCTGCCCGTGTTCTGGGTGTAGGTTTCGATACCTTCCGCATTGCCCCCAGATGCAGACGTTAAGCGGCCGCTGTTGTCGAGGATGACGAACTCGTTGACGCCATTGGTCTCCAGGTCGATCGCGGCGTCGTTGGCGCCATTATTGCGATCAAAGACGTTGACACAGTTGATGGCGCCAACGCCTGGCCCGATGTCGATCGGGCCCGGAGGCGGAAAGGTGCCCGGCGGACAGGTGATTTGCGCCGCGGCCGGCGGGGTCGCAACGAGCGTCCCGATAAGGAGCGTTGAGGCTAGCGCCGTACCGAGCAGCAGGGCCTTGCGGTCGGCGCGCCCTACTTTGACGCGCCGAAACGACCCCGTGTCCCGCGTTTTGGCGGATCGGGCCAGACCGGAGCGTCCGAGCGCTGGATTGCAGCGGCGATCCCGTGGTGCCATCGACTTCCGACTGCCCCCGTCCCCTCATTGCTCAGCGGAAGACCGCCGCGCGTGGAACCATGCCGCTCCCCAATATCGGGCAAAGTTCTACTCTTGCTCAAAAACTAGGGAACTCCAGCGTTACCGACTAGTGCACCAAGGCCACACTCCACTTAAGAGTGCTTTCGCCTGATACACGTCAGTGAATTGTGGGCAGAAGCGTGCGGCGGCAACTGACCAGTTCGCCCGGTCGGTCGCCGCTGCCGAGGCCGCTATTCTCTATGCTTGTGGAGGATCTTACCGGTCCGACACGTCGGGCAGCCTGAAGGGAAGCTATCATGTCCGCTTCTGGCACATAGCCGACCTGGCTTCCCGGACCGAGGATGTCTGCTTTCGGGTGTAAAGCGTTCGTCGCCATATCGCGTTCTAATGGCAGCTAATGACCCTACGCGGACCTTTCGAAGGTCGCGCTAGTACGCCGGCTGCACGCCTTAGCAGACTTCATCGCAACCAAGCCCGAATCCAAGTCTACGGCAAAACAGTCGGTCCCGTAGAGGGCCTATTTAAGGCATATCCTGTAAAGGGGTTGGGAGCATGAGTTGCACCTTGCAGATAGAACGATCCTCCGGGTCAACCGCAATCTCGAAACCCAGCTTGCTGCACATCTCGAGCATGCGCGTGTTGTGTTTAAAGACATCTCCGTTGAGTACACGCAAGCCTTCTGATTCAGCATAACTGATTAACTGGCGCATCAATATCCAGCCAATTCCCATGCCCTTTAGATCGCTGCGCACGATAACGGCGTACTCACCCTTTTGGTAATCGGGATCAGCAGACAGACGCGCAACGCCGTAGAGTTCGCTCTCATTCTTGTCCAAGGCCACAAACGCCATCGCTCGAGCATAGTCAATCTGCGTGAAGCGAGCGATGGACTTGTGAGAGAATTCCTGGCGCGGGGCGAGGAAGCGGAAGCGAATGTCCTTAGGCGACAGTCTATTGATAAAAGACTCGTAGAGATGCTCGTCTGCGGGTCGGATCGGTCTTATCAAGATGCGCTCGCCGTCTGCCGTTTCAGCCCAACGTTCCCACTGATTGGGATAGGGCCTAATGGCGAGACGCGGATTTGGACCTTCTTTCTCTATTTCTGTCGGATCAATGCGGATGCGGGCATCGAGCACAACGACGCCCATTTCATCAGCGATCAGGGGATTAACATCGAGTTCCTTCACGGCCGGGCAATCCACGACAAGCTGAGACAAGCGCACCAGCGCTTCTGCGATGGCCGCAAGGTCGGCGCTTGGCCTATCACGATAGCCTTCTAGCAACTTGTAGATTCGAGTCTGCGCCATAAGATCGCGCGCGAGGACGGTATCGAGTGGCGGCAGTGCTACTGCCGTGTCCTGTATAATCTCTGTCGCGGTGCCACCCGCGCCGAACAAGACCATCGGCCCGAACAGCTGGTCCTCGTAGACACCCATCAATAACTCGTGCGCGCGTCTTCGTATGATCATCGGCTGAATGGTGAAGCCTTGTATAGCTGCTTTGGGGCGAAGCTCGCTGGTACGAGCCAGCATACGCTCGGCTGCGTGTCTTGCCTCTTCAGATGTGCGCAAGCCGAGGCGGACGCCGCCCACGTCTGATTTGTGTGAGATGTCATCGGAGAGAATCTTAACGACTACCGACTCCGCTTGCTGGAGCAGCGCTTGCGCTATACCAGCCACTTCCTCCGGTGATGAGGCCTCCCGGGTTGGGACCGTGGGGATATTGAATGCGGACAGAACTGCTTTGGCCTCCGGTTCAGTAAGAAGTGACCGACCGGCCTTCGCCGCTGTACGCATGATTGTACGCGCTGCCGCGTCGGCGACATGTGTGCGGCTCGTCTGTTTTGGAGGCGTGCGCATCAGTGCATCTTGGGCCTTGGTGTGCTGCCACAAATAGAAGAAGCCCTTGATCGCATCCGTCGGCGATTCGTATGTCGGTATGTTCGCCTTGTGGAATTTCCGCCTTCCGCCAGCTGCAACCTGCTCTCCGAGCCAATTTGTTAGGACTGGTGGCAAGTCCTTAGGATTCTGCACCTGAGCGATCGCGTCGAGCACAGCTTGAGCCGCATCTGTCGATGAAGCTAGCGCCGTAGGGCAATTCATCACGAGGATACCGTCCGCCTCAGATCTGGCGAACACTCTATCGAGGGTTGCCTTGTACCGTTCCGGTGTTGCGTCGCCAATAATGTCGATCGGATTCGCCCGCGACCAGCTGGCAGGTAGAACCTCATCCAGCATCGCGACAACACTTTCGTTTATGGGTGCGAGCTTCCCGTCAAGGCGCATGAGGTCATCGACCGCGAGCACGCCAGCGCCGCCGCCATTGGTCACGATCAGGAGTTCATTGCCCTCAACCGGCTTCAGATTTGACAGGGTTTCTGCCGCGGCGAACAGCTCCTCCAATTCCTCGACGCGTACAAGTCCCGCGCGACGGAAGGCAGCACTGACCGCTGCATCGCTACCGGCCAATGCGCCCGTATGCGTCGTGGCAGCGCGCGCTGACTCTTTGTGGCGCCCCGACTTAATCACGATCACCGGCTTTGCCCGTGCGGCGGAGCGTGCCGCAGACATAAACTTGCGGGCCGCGGGTATTGTCTCGAGATAGAGCAAGATGGCGCTAGTCGAGACGTCGGCGGCGAGAAAATCGAGCAGATCACCAACGTCGACATCGGCCATGTCACCCATGGAGATGACGGAGGAAAAACCTATGTCGCGGGCGGCGGCCCAGTCGAGGACGCCAGTCATGAGCGCGCCCGACTGGGAGAGAAAGGCGAGTTGGCCCGGCTTCGGACTGTTGAGCCCGAAATTTGCCGCAAGGCCGAGGCCTGGAACGGAAATTCCAAGGCAGTTTGGGCCGATGATGCGCAGGCAATGCGGTCGAGCGGCGTCTAGCATGGCCTGCTTGAGTGTCGCGCTGAGCCCCGCGGTAATAACCACGACGGCACGACAGCCTTTTTGGCCGAGTTCATCGATGATAAGCGGCACCGTATCGGGGGGCGTGGCGACGACGCCAAGCTGGGGCGTTTCGGGCAAGGTCGCAATCGACTCAAAGCATTTGTATCCGCCAATTGATCCGTGGTTTGGATTGACGAGATAGACGGAACCTTGAAATCCGCCGTCTAGAATGTTTCTGGTCAGGGTTTTGCCGACCGATCCAGGTGTTTCGCTCGCTCCGATCACCACGACCGAGTTCGGACAAAGCAAATGCTCGAGATTTCGCACAGTCATCTGGAGCAGAAAAATCCTCTCACGAGCAGAGCCCTAGGCAAGAGATCAAAAAGGGCGCTTCTTGGACACGGGAATCCTGTTATCGGTTGCTTCGATGGACGTATGCTCTCCTGGTTGAACAGGCGATCGCCGCACGTCCTATACCCCTATGAAGATAAACACTTAGGCGTATGGCATGACGAGAGTACAATGCCGCCATGCGACAGTTTAGCTCAATCAGGCCGAGCCTTTAGCTCATTTCCGCTCCTGTTAATTGACGGACATCGAAGCCGAGGAAAGCGAAGTCTGTTTTGGGGTAGAAGCCGGACATCACAGGTCCGCAGTCTAGCGTCCGCTCAGTGCTGCCGATTCAACCGATCGCCGCAACACACTCGGAGAACTTTTCTGCTGGTGAGTGATACTGCAAGGTCTTTCTAGGCCGCTCGTTGAGTTCGCGGGCAACGGCGTTGAGCCTGGCCTGGCTGTGCACTGAGAGGTCGGTGCCTTTTGGGAAGTACTGACGCAGAAGACGATTGGTGTTCTCGTTGGTGCCGCGCTGCCAAGGGCTGTGGGGATCGCAGAAGTAGATATCGAGGTCCATGGCGAGCGTCAGGCGCTTGTGATCGGCAAGTTCCTTGCCCCGATCCCATGTGAGCGAACGGCGCAGCTGCTGCAGCAGGTGCTGCACCTGTCGGGCAATCGCGGCCACGACACTGGCGGTGTCCTTGTTCTCGATCCTGGCCGGCGTCACGTAGCGGGTGTGACGCTCGACAAGGGTGGCGATGTAGCTGTTCTTAGCGCCAGCGATCAGATCGCCTTCCCAGTGGTCCGGGATGGCGCGGTTCTCCACGGCCGCAGGCCTCTCCCGGATTGAGATCGCGTCCTTGATCTGCCCCAGCCCGTCGCGCTGCAGGCTCGCATGCCGCGAGCGGCGGATCGTTCGTGTCGCACGAAGATGCGCAAGAAGTTCCTTCTTCAGAACGCCCCGCGTCTGGATGAACAGGCTTCGGTAGATCGTCTCATGGGACACGCGTGCGGTCTCGTCGTCAGGATGAGAACGCTTCAGCCAGCCTGCGATCTGCTGCGGCGACCACTTGCGCTCAACCTTGACCGATACTCTCCGGCAAAGCCTCGGACGACAAGCCAGTTTGCAGGGCTTGGGACGCAGGGCGCGGTCCCACGCCGACTGATCTGACTGGACCGCACGATAAAAAGCGCGACCGCCATTGCGGCTTACCTCGCGGCTGATCGTCGATGGCGCGCGCCGCAAATGGCGGGCAATGGCACGCAAGGATAGCTCGGCCCTTAAGCCTCGGGAGATCTCTTCGCGTTCCGCCAGGGTCAGCGCCCGTTGCGACCTGTGCCGCACCGCAGGACGAATACCGCCAGTCCTTGCCCGCAATGGAAAAATAGACGAAGAGTTCCGATCAAATCGTCGGCCGATCGAGCGCATCGACTCGCCTCGCTGCCAGCGATCCCAAATCTCCGTCTTCTGCTTCTCCGTAAAATAGATTCGACGACGCTAGCCCATCTCCAACACTCCGTCTTTGCCTAAAGATTGAAGTGTTGCGTCGACCACCTGAACCCACCACCCATAGCGGACATTCAACGTGTTTTTTAGATCGATCTAATGAGAGTGCCCCGGGAATTTGAGGTTACTCGCGCACGAAGGTGCCCAGTCCAACGCGGTCGTAGTAATCGAGTACAACCTTCTCCGCCTTGCCGCCGTCGCCGATCGTGAAAATCGCTGCAGCAAGTCCGTTGGCGTTCTCGCCAATGGTCTCGAATGAGAACGTGTCGCCATCGAAATGAGTTAGCGCGAAAGTCGAGGGCGCTTCTTGCGGCCCCATGCTCATCTCGAGATCGCCGGCATCGGCGGTGACGGTAAGCGGGCCATAGTAACTGTTGCCGTAAGCGCCAGCATAGGCTCGGAGATCGCGCGCCGGTTTCGGATCGTCAGGCACCTTCGTGTAGTCGATCTCGGGCGCGTCGGCCGCGCGCATCTGGTCGAAGATGCCGCCCATAAACCCGACCCAGTCCACGGTTTCATGGCCGTTTTGCGCGACGTCGAAAAAGGCCGCGCCGATCGCTTCGGCCACACCGATGGGCATACCATTTGTTAGCACGACGATGCCGAGATTCTCGCCCGGCATGAAACTCACGTTGGTGGCCGTACCGAGCTCGAAGGCGCCGGAATGGCCGACACGCGCGCGGCCCTCGTCGTCATAGGAAACGTTCCAGCCGAAACCGTAAAAGCCAGCGCGCGCCGCCGGCGCGCGTGGCGGGCCGGGAATCACTTGCGGAACATGTGTTGCGGCGAGCGCATCTGGGTCAACGAGCTCCTTGCCGTCAAGCCTACCGTTCCCAAGCTGGAGCCGAAGGAAGCGCAACATGTCATTGAGCGAGGCGCTGGCGCCCCCAGCGGGGGCTTGGGCGTCTGCGTTGCGGTCATAACTTGCCGCCCAGCTGCCGTCTTTCAGCTGCGTGTGGATACGCGCGCGGTTTTTTTGGGCGAGGTATTCAGCGTGGCGATAGCTCGCCGTGGTCATAGCAGCGGGCTTGAACAGCACCTCGTCGGCAAGGTCCGCCCAGCTTTTTCCCGCTGCCACCGCCGTGGAGATGGCGCCCGTCGTGTAGCCGAAATTACTGTAATGATATACTGCGCGAAACGGGTTCAGCGGCTGCTGACTCAAGTGAGAGAGAATGTAGGCTCGATCGAATCCGAGGTCCTCGAGCAGGTCGCCTGAGCCGGTTCGCAGGCCGCTCTGGTGCGAAAGAAGGTCGGCGATCGTGGCGTGCTTTGTGACGTAAGGATCGTTCAATGCGAAGGCGGAGTTGTACTTCTTCGCCGGGTCGTCCCATTTCACTATGCCGTCGCCCACGAGTTTGGCGACAATGGTCGAGGTAATGGGCTTCGAGACTGAGGCGAGCAGAAACACCGTGTCGGGATCGATCTTACCAGACTTGCCGATCTCCCTTACGCCGAAGCCCTTCGCGTATATCACCTTTTCCCTGTAAACAACGCCGACTGCGGTGCCAGGCAAGCCGGTCCGCTTCATCGCCTTTATGACGATGCCGTCGAGTGCGGTTGTGGCTTTGTCAACGGCGGCTTGGTCGAAAAGTGGAGCCACCGGAACGACAGGCGCCTTCAGAAGCTTCGGCACATCCTCCGCAAGAGCCGGCGCGAACGGTAGGCCGAAGCAACCGCAAAAGAGCAAAACGAATGTCGTGCGGCACAAAGTTTTGAGCGTGGATTGAGCAATCGACGCGGCGAGCATAGTGTTCTCCCCAGGGTGGCAGCGCGCAACTATCCAACAGGACGCGGTACCGGGCAAATCTATCCTCGCGTGCAGGGAGAACTCGGAGCCGATCAGTGATGTCCGTTCTACCCCTAGAACGTGACATGCCGGCTGCAGAGATCGATGTCAGCCAAGTGCCAAAAGTGGACATGAATTGGTCTGCCCGCTGTGAGACCGCTTCAAAGAACGAGCGCATCAAGACGCTGATCGAGCTTGCAAGGATGACCGATCGCGACCTCATCATAGTATCGACCTCCTCCCGGCCCCGAATGTCGCGCGTAAGAGTTTGGCTGAGGTCAAAGTGAAAGTTGGCGAGCGGGGCTTAAGTTGCAGCGCTCTTAGGGCTACTAACCTGTTATGCAAGAAGCAACGGAGCGTAGGGTTACGGTGTGGGGCAAGCGCTACACCATTTCCGTTTATCAAAAGTCCAAGACTCGCTGGGTCGCGATAGGCGAGTACAATGGCGAAACCTTCGAGGTCAAAGATCGAACCGCAAATAGTGCCGTTCGCCTTTGGCGATACGCGGCCGAATTCAAAGGTACATGACCAAGCTCTCTCGGTGTGAGAGCTCAAATCGCCCAAGCGATCCTCGGGTCACGACAATTAGCCGACACTGCCGCCCCGCGGGATCGAGATCCGTCAAGTACCATCAGCGGACCGTGCCAATGAACCAACTTTACTTCATACGCTCATCGACGAGATGTTTGTGCCCCGTTGCCGCGCATGGCAGAGGGCGACCTCGCATTTGGCGAGGGTCGCTGACGGGCGGAGCCGGCTCCTTCACGCCATCTGTACTATCGCTGCTTCGACCCCGCCGCTGGCAACATCCGACTTAAGAACCCCCTGAGAACGATAACCCTGCGGCACTGCCGGGTCCGTCAGGCGCCCCTGTCTTCTCAATGCTAGGCGCGTTCGGGTCACAAGCAGACCCAAAAGACTGAAGGCCGATTGCAACCGAAGTAGCGACAAGCCTCAAGAAGAACACTGTAGCCGTCAGTGCACATTGATCCACCGCTGACGCCCCGCACCAACCCAGTATTCCTCGGAACAGTGCCCATCGAAGGCGTGAATTGGCTCCGACGTTCTGGTGCGGTTCGCTGACACACGCACCTCCGCCCCTGCCGAGACGGGAAAACTGCCCGAGAAAGGCAACCAAAATAACCTGAAACAACATTGTCAAAGTTCACCAATAATTATTCCCAATATCCATTGAATCATGAAATATTTCTACTTCATAATCCAAAAAATGGCAAATATTGATAGATATTACTACTAAGGTACAGTGGATGAAGTGTCGGTTTTGTGCCACTTATACGCACTAACGCCTCCAAAATGGCCGCGAAATGCGAACATAGAGCCGTTTCAAAATTGGAGTTTCATAACTAATAGGCGTTCAACTCACGTCCGAATAACAAAATTTGGGAGTATATTCATGCAAGGACGGCTTAGTCGCAAAGCAACTTTGCTCGTTGGTACAGCAGCGTTGCTTATGCTTTCCGCAAATCCCGCTTTAGCCAAAGAAACTGGCGGCAAGGAAACGAGCAAAGGTGTCACATGGGAAGATATCCGGAACGATCAGGAGACAACTGATGACGTCGTGAGCTGGGGGATGGGCCCACGCAACCATCGCTACAGCCCGCTCGACCAAATCAATAGAGACAACATCAAAGGGATGAAGGCCGTCTGGTCGTTTTCCTTTGGTGATGAGAAACAGCGCGGACAAGAAACTCAGGCCATCGTGCACGACGGCACGATCTATGTGACGGCGTCGTACTCTCGCGTCTTCGCTTTGGATGCCAAGTCCGGGAAGAAGAAATGGAGCTACACGGCCCGTTTGCCCGAGGACATTCGTCCTTGCTGCGACGTTGTGAATCGTGGCGCTGCCATTTATGGCGATAAGGTCTTCTTTGGTACGCTAGACGCAGCGATGGTGGCGCTCAACAAAGACACAGGCGAAGTCGTCTGGCGCAAGAAGTTCGGCGATCATACCGCCGGCTACACGATGACAGGCGCGCCGACAATCATTAAGGATCAGAAGACAGGCAAGGTCATGCTGCTCCACGGCAACTCGGGTGACGAGTTCGGCGTGATCGGCAAGTTCTACGCACGCGATCCCGATACGGGCGACGAGATCTGGATGCGCCCGATGGTCGAAGGTCATATGGGACGCCTGAATGGTGAGGAGTCGACGCCAACAGGCAATCCGAAGGCGCCGTCTTGGCCCAACAACGACGACGGCACCAAGGTCGAAGCGTGGAACCATGGTGGCGGTGCCCCTTGGCAGAGCGCGACCTTCGACGTGAAGACCAACACGATCGTCGTCGGAACGGGCAACCCGGCACCCTGGAACACTTGGTATCGCTCTGGCAAAGACGGTAACTGGCAGGACTACGACAGTCTCTACACGTCCGGTCAGATCTATCTAGAGCCGTCCACGGGTGAGCCTGTCGGCTTCTTCCAGCACACGCCGAACGACGCCTGGGACTATTCTGGCAATAACCCGATAACCCTGTTCGAGATGGAGAAGGATGGAAAGACCATTCGTGCCGGCGCGCATGCCGACAGGAATGGCTTCTTCTTCGTGACAGATCTAGACAAGCTGACGGCGCGGGACGGCAAGATCTCCAAGCAGGTCGGTGGCGCTATCGGGATCTATCCATTCGTGCCGGATATCTCCTGGGCGACTGGTTGGGACGTCGCGAACGGCCGGCCGAACGAGGTCGAGGGGCAGCGCCCGCCGCCGCCGAAGCCCGGCGAGAAGAAGGGCGAGGTCATCGAAGTCACCCCGAACTTCCTTGGTGGCACCAACTGGATGCCGATGTCGTACAATAAGGAGACCAAGCTGTTCTACATTCCGTCCAATGACTGGTCGGAGGAGTACTGGACGGAGCCGGTCACCTACAAGAAGGGCGCCGCTTATCTAGGACAGGGTTTCCGCATCAAACGCCAGTTCGACACCCATGTCGGCGTGCTACGGGCGATGGATCCCACCAACGGCGAGATCGTTTGGGAAGCGAAAGAGCCCTTGCCGCTATGGGCTGGAACGCTAACCACGAAGGGCGGTCTTGTGATCACTGGGACAAGCGACGGCTACGTCAAAGCATTCGACGCCAAGAACGGCGAGGAACTTTGGAAGTTCCAGACTGGCTCTGGCATCGTTTCCCAGCCAGTTACGTGGGAGATGGACGGTGTCCAGTACATCGGCCTGGCCTCCGGCTACGGCGGTGCCGTTCCGCTTTGGGGCGGCGACATGGCTGATCTGACCAAGCAGGTAAGCCAAGGTGGCTCTTTCTGGGTTTTTGCGGTTCCGAACGAGCTTGCTTCTGCGGAGCCTGCAGAGGAGCCCAAGACATCCACCCAATAACGCCAATCGATCGGGGGGAGGCGAATACGGTCTCTCCCCGAAGTACCAATGTCGCTCCCGGGTGAAACCGCGGCGCAGCAGGTGTCCGCTCCTCCCCGCCAGCCCAGCTGCGTTTCCCCGGGGCGTCAGTCTCCTCAGAGGGTGAAAACCGATGCTCCTCCAATGCTCATCAGCACGTCCACGGACGATATCGGTCCTTGTTAGATCGGCGGCTGCAATTGCAGCACTCTCGGTTATCGCAGCCGGCGACGCTTCCGCGTTCAAGGAGATTAAAAACGAAGAGCCGCGCCCGGATCCGTGGATCGTCAATGATTGCACGATTGCGCCCAAAACGATGTGCCGCGGCGTCGATCTGCGCCACGCGGATTTGCGGCAGGCGGACCTCGCTGGCGCCGATCTCAGTGGGGCCGATCTGGCCCGCGCCGACCTTCGTCACGCCAATCTTCGCGGCGCAAATCTATCTGGTGCCAATTTGGAGGGCGCGCGGCTAACCATTGCGTTCCTTCAGGGATCGAATCTTAACAAGGCGACCCTGCGGGGCGCCGACCTATCGTTTGCCCGTCTCGTCGGCGCAGACTTCACCAATGCAGACTTGAGGGCCGCCAACCTGGAGATGGCGCGCGCCAACAAGATTAACCTCGAAGGTGCCGACCTCACGAATGCCGATCTGCAAGAGGCAAAGCTCTACAACTCGAATCTGGCCAACGCCAAACTCGGCGGCTCCAAGATGAGATACACGATCTTCCAAGACGCAGTGACAGACGGTTGCGACGGTTGTCCGCACGATTGGCAAACGGGCGATAAGATATGGGAAAGCGAAGCTCTAGCGAAAACAAAGCGGCGCTGACCATGGCACTTGCGTCAGGAGTTGGCTGCGGTGTTCTATTCGGGGCGGACCTCCCGAGATACGCCTGGGGCGCCGTGCAAGGCGCTGAAATTCAGAAGACGACTGGTGGCTTGCCGGCTCTGCAGCAGTGCCGCCAAGAGCCCAACTCGGAGCGCCGGCTTCGCTGCTATGACGAAGTCGCGGCGAAAAACGCGCCGCCTACCTATGCGGGCAAGTTAGGCTATACGACCGAGCCTTTCACGCTGGACCGGCCGCACCTTCTCCGCTTCAGAAGCCAGGGCGTGGTCTTTGTTCTCTACGTGCTCGATCAGCACGGGCAAGTCGTCCAGAACCTCCACATCGGCGGTGGCGGCGAAGACACTTACCTTATCGACAAGCCAGGCACGTACTCCCTGCAGATCGATGGTAGCTCACGCTGGCAGATTTGGCTGGACCCCGTCTGAGGCGCGGCAATCCGGCTCGTGCGATTGCGAGGAAGTAGAGACGAAAAACCGAAGAGAGGTGAGGAAGAAGTGAAGACGATCGCTAAATTGTTCGTATGCTGTCTAATCCTTTTCGCGATGCCAGGTGACCATTCTGCCTTTGCGCATGGTGATGGCGCACCACAATCGGTCGACACGACGGGGCTCGATCCGCTCGGCGAGGAGTGGCTGACAACAAACCCTTATCGTGGAGACGAGACAGCAATCACCATTGGCGCGTCGGGTTACAACTCGAACTGCGCGCGCTGTCATGGCCTAGAGGTCAATTCCGGTGGGCTTGCGCCGGACCTTCGATTCCTGCCAACGGACGCAGAGAGCGATGAGTGGTACATCAATCGCGTCCGAAAAGGGGTCCACCAAAACGGCGTCACGAGGATGCCGAAGTTCGAGGGGCTGATCAGTCAGGAAGCGATGTGGGCCATTCGTTCCTACATCGACGAACAGCCCGATAAATAGCCGCGATTTCTGGGGTGCGTATGTCGACCATACCAAAAGCGATTCTGGTGCCTTTGGTTGCTTGTTTGGCCGGCTGGATGCCGAGCATTGCGCAAGCGGAGCTCAAGGACTACCAGATCGCCCGCCTGATCATGCTAAAGTCGGGCTGCCAGCTCAGCGTCCTGTTGCGAAGCGTCAAAGCGGACGGCTCCGTGGCCTTCACCGGGAAATGCAAAAACGCCACACACTATCCGGACTTGATCATCGTTTTCTGCCCTGATCTTGACAGTAACGACGAGCGCAGTTGCGAAATAAAGACAAACAAAAAGAGCTTCGACAACCTTCAGCTTCTGCAGAGCCAGGATGAGTAACGACAATGAGAGTGCCGGTTGAGGTGCACATAGTCTCCAACTCCTTGGTCATGTGGCTCGTTGATGAGTAGACCGAGTGTGATCCAAGAGTCGCGCTACCTGCCAGTCTGAAGTCCGCTTGGGGTCACTAACGGCCCGTACCTCCGGCTGAGAGTGCGCGCGGGTCGCGCCACTTGCCCGATATGCTCCATTTCGGAATTGACGTCAGCCATGTGCCGACAGCGCGCATGTGGACCTATTCTCGCCTCTAAACACCCTCATCAGAACACGATTAGGCATTGATTGAAGCATGCAATGCTGAATGGCTGTGAAACGCAGACGTCAATGCTCCACCGCAGGATCTTCGCCCTAGCGGTTCAAGCTCAAGCCCGGGTTGCGTAAAGCGGACATCATCGGACACCCGAGCGTTTTGCGCAGCGCCTCGACCAACTCCTCGGTCGATTCGGTCGATACAAACATGCCGCCAGTGTTCTCTGACAAACACCGCGCAAATTGCCGGCCGCTTGGCTGGTTGGCGAACCGCAGCATGTAGCCGATAACATGGACAGTGACATCCCGGCCTTGGCTCTTCAGTTCGTTTGCGAGTGCGCAAGGCTGACCACGACAAGTCTCCTCTCCATCCGTGAGAAGCACAATGACGGCCGGGCGATCGCGAAACTCCAGCGCATCGGCGGCGGCACCTACTGCGCCGGTCAGTGGCGTCTGTCCGTAGGGGTGAAGTCCGTCAACCTCGGACATGATGCGCGACGCAGAGTTCGGGCCCGGACGCAAGCGCAGGTCTACATTCTCGCAGGCTCGCTTGCTACCTGGACCGAACACGATCAAGCCGAGGTGGCGCATGGGCGCAATGTCCGGAAGGACTTTCGCGAGGGCGCCTCGCACCTGCTCAATGCGCCGCTCTGTTCGTTCGCCTATGCCCATGCTGGTCATCGAACCAGAGGCATCAAGGACGATCATGGCATCCTTGATACAGTTCGCCTGGCGTGAATCCGTCTGGCTCATGGCGAGCGTGGAAAACGCCAAGACTGCGGTCGCCCAACAAGCTAACAACACGAACAGACGCCCGACTTCGATAGAGCGACTGAGGTTCGTGGTAGCCAAGAGATGCACTCCTCAAGAAACGGGCACGTGCTCGATTGTCCGGAAAGCGGAGAGCCCGGTCAAGACTACGACCGCGGTACCGGCACCTACCAAGCTGCGGCGCCTTGTGCGGAACATGTCCGCTTTGGGTCATTAGCTGACATCAGAACCCGGCTCGGTGACGACCGCTTTCCACCCGCAAGAACTCATCCTCAGCCCCCGGATCGATGTCCGTTAAGTGCCTTAAACGGACATTGCTGTAACTCGCGGGCTTTCTGACTAGGACATCTCACACAGAATTGCCCAGCGCTTGAATGAGAACAGCCGAGTTGGGCGACAGCGGACGGCGCCATCCATGAGGCCGTTGCCTAGCTGTACGGCGAAGAACACTCTCGCCCTGCCAACGGACGGGAACGCAAACTTAGCGCAGAACTGAGCAACCCGCGAACCTCGCGGTTTTTCTCTGCGCCAAGCGCCGTGACGGCTCGGGATGTAGATAGGGCGGAGCGTACCACCTAACGTGGAGCCGTCGCCGACCTCCTCCATAGGAGCATTCGGTATGGTTGGCACGAAGGAATACGCTTGGGGGTGCGCTTGACCACAGCATGCGAGGGCACGGATCGATCAAAACTGGGCCGCATTGTCATCGAGATCTCATCTCGGAGAGCTGTAACTTGCTAGCGTATGTAAACTAGGAACCCGTCATGGATGGTCCAGAGCAGCGGAGATCATTCTTTGGGCGGCAGCTTTAGCGTCTCCCGCAGGATCGGCTTCGTGACCGAGATGCGCCGTGACGATGGCTCCTTCCTTAAGGAGCAACAATGCGCGCGCCAAAGTGGCCGGATCCTGCGCACCTGCATCGCTGGCAATCTTCTGCAATTGAAGAAACAGTAGCCGCTTGTGCTCAGCTGACTGCGTGTGAATAGGGTGATGTGGATCGGGGTACTCCGAGGCGGCTTTGATGAACATGCAGGACCGAAACCCAGGTGCTGCAAACCATTCCCCTAGCGCATCGAACATCGCTGAAAGCTGGGCGCGGGGCGGGCCCGCTTCCTCCATTCGGCGGAATAGCCAGTTGCGGAAATTTTGGTCCCGCAGCCGAAGCACCGCGAGTATCAGTTCCTCCTTGCTCCGGAAATGCTTGAACATGGTGGTCTTCGAGATCCCGGTCTCTGCTGCTAGGCGGTCCATGCCGGTCGCGTGAAATCCCTCGCGATAGAAGATCTCAAGCGCCTCTCGGACCAGTTCGTCCCGCTTGTTGGCGCGCATCAGCCCTTTCCTTATGTACCAATCAGTACATACTATTTGTGGTGTATGACGGCAAGTACAAAGGATTTATGTCGCTAAATCAGCAAGATGGAGTGAAGCTTCGACCGCCTTGGTAAGAGTAGCACAGACACCGGCTTGACAAGATGTACCGATCTGTTAGCTATAGAGTTGACAGATCGGTACACATTGGAGAGCCGCTATGACCAGACCGCCCATTCCTCCCTTCGATAGGGCTTCGGCCTTAATCAAAGTCCGCGCCGCCGAGGACGCCTGGAACAGCCGGGATCCGATCAAGGTTGCTGCGGCCTACACGCCGGATACAGCGTGGCGTAACCGCAGTGAGTTCCTGAATGGTCGTGCTGAAGTCGAAGCATTCCTCACCCGCAAATGGCAGGCCGAGAGCGACTACCGGCTCATCAAGGAACTGTGGAGCTTCGACGGCACGCGCATCGCGGTGCGCTTTGCGTATGAAGCGCAGGACCCTAACGGCAAATGGTTCCGAGCCTATGGCAACGAGAACTGGCAATTCGCACCCGACGGTCTGATGGCCGTGCGCCGCGCCTCGATCAACGACCTGTACATCGCCGAAACCGACCGCCTCTTCCGCTGGCCGCTGGGACCCCGACCCGAAGAGCACCCGGGTCTATCGGACCTCGGCCTCTGAGACATCCACCTGTCACGGGGCTGCGCGCCCATCTTGAAAGGAGAAAGACCCATGACCACCGACCAAGGCAAGACAGCTGACCTCGCGGTCTACGCCGACCCTGCAAATCCCGCCTTGCCGGCGTCCACGATGGCGCTTGAAAGAGGCCGAGCCGCACTCCTTGTCGTCGATCCGCAAGTCGACTTCCTGAGCCCAAAGGGTGTGACCTGGGATGTGGTCGGCGAGAGCGTAACCGAGCACAACGTGGTGAATAACCTCGGGCGCCTGTTCCAAGCCGCCAAGGCCGTGGACATGCCGGTGGTGGTCTCGCCCCACTACTACTATCCCCACGACCATCGTTGGTCTTTCGAGGGGGCCATCGAGAAGCTCATGCACTCAATTGGTATGTTCGACCGCCCGGGACCACTCGACACGAGCGGCCTTGAGAACTCGGGCGCCGATTTCATGGCCGAGTTCAAGGACTACATCTTCGATGACAAGACGATCATCGCCTCACCGCACAAGATCTACGGTCCCGAACAGAACGACGCCGGCCTGCAGCTCCGCAAGCTCAAGGTGGACCAGATCGTTCTCGCCGGCATGTCTGCCAATCTCTGCGTTGAGAGCCATATGCGCGAATTCATCGAACAGGGCTTCGAGGTCGCGGTTGTCCGCGACGCAACTGCGGGCGCGAAGCTACCCGAAGGAGACGGCTATCTCGCCGCTCTAATCAACTTTCGGATGATGGCGAACGCTGTCTGGAGCGCTGACGAGGCCGTGGAGCACATCCAGGCGCTCAGCGGCTGACCGCCCCACTCGATGACGGCCGCACCGGTGCCCGGCAAGGCCGCACAGTTCGGATGCGCGATCATCGCGCCGTATGGCGCCGATCACGGTCCGAAGCCGCCCAGACTTGGCGGCTCGCAAAGCCGCGGACCCGATGGCTCGCGGACATTACCAACCCGCCCAGACGGGCGACCACTGAGGAAGGACTATCGAAATGCAGACCATCAAGACCCTAATCGCCGCGGCCACGTTTATGGGCGCCGCCTCGGTTGCAACAGCGGCGTTTGCCGTGGACGAGTACAATGTGTCAACCGGCACGACCGGCAGTGGGGTGGGTGTCGCACTACGCGGTGACGATACCGTCGCCCTTGCCACCGGCTTAAAGATGATCCCAGGCCACGCGAAGTACACCGTCGAACATGATGGTGCTGCCTACTACTTCTCGTCAGAAGAGACAAAGAAGAAGTTCATGGCGAACCCCGAGCGGTACATGCCGCAGTATGGCGGCTTCTGCGCATTCGGCGTTGCTATCGGTAAAAAGCTTGATGCCTCCCCCCGGTTCGCTGACATCGTGGATGGCAAGCTCTACGTATTCTTGAACGCTGGCGCCTTCAAAAAGTACAAGGAAGACAAGGCTGGAACACTTGCGAAGGCGGAAAAGAACTGGCCGGGAATGCATCACGTAGCCGTGGCCGAGGTTAATGGCTAGGTGATGAGGTTCGATGTGTGTCGCTGACGGCTTGTTACGTCCCCGCAGCGACACACAGCCTGCTGATGGACGTAACTCCGAGAATCAAACCCTCACTCCCCGGTTCGGCGACCTCATTGGAACGACCATGCAGGCGTGGGACGGCACGACGATGGAGCCGTTCCTGACCGCGAGCCTATGGGGGAACCTGTCGGAGGATGATTCCGCCTGCCTCGCATCGAACGGGACTACGTTCCTCCTCGAAGGCGACCTGGAAGATATCCGCGCTACTTCTACCGGCGTGAACCTATTCAACCTCGCTGGGCCCCCCTCCGTGTTCGCCAAGGTCGATTACACCTTCGTCGAAGGCACGCAAGGCATTGGCGGCAATGGCGGTATCCGCTTCACATGGTAGTTTGGTCCTGATAGGCCTGGTGGCCGCGAGGATTCAGATGCGGGCATCAAACCTGCGACCCTGCGGGCGGCCGCTCTGTACCCCGAAAGTCGGCATCCGAAGTTTCGCGTCTGAGGTCTACCAAGTGCCAACAGATGACTTTCTCATCTTCATACGGCCAGCAGAAACCCGCTCTGGATAGCCGCGGCGCAATCATAACCCTCTGGGCTTAGCACGACAGCTTTTGCACCGAGGAGGTGCATCAACCGCTACGTTGTAATGCCCAATCAGGGCTTAACACTGTGGCAACGGCCCCATATATCCGTCAAAGCAAAGAAACTGTGAGGATACAGATGTGACTTTCCTCGATGTATCTCGCATAATCGTCATCGCGGCACTTGGCGGCTTTTTTCTCCCTGTAGCGGTCCATGCCGATCCGCTTCAATGGCCACTATACGACGCTGATCAAGGATATCTGAGGGTCGATCAGGGAATGGATCGCGGCGACGGGTTCACCAATTCCGTACCCGATATCGTGGGCCCTTTGGATGGAAGCGCGAAATTGACCATCTTCACTGAAGGCAACCACTATCCTGTCCTTCTCCCGCTCGCGCTCGAGGCATTTCCCCGACACTGCGCCAACACCCGCCGCTGTGACATCGAACAGGACGAGATTATGGTCGTGACGCTGCCGCAGGTGATGATTGTCGGTGGCCTAGAGGCCGGCGGGTTTCGCTTTGGCAACGCGCAACTGCCGGTGGATCCAGATGGGCAGGTTTTCCCGGATGTCGTGATGCTGGGCGAACGGGCCATGGGCCGGCTGCACAAGATGGATCTGCTTGGAAACACTCCGCGCGTTTTTGCACGACATCGCGGCATGGGACTGCTAGTCGATCGTCAGAGGACGGATATGGTTGCCGGCTTTGATGCCTTCGCCGCATCCGGCCTCAACTTCGTGATGGCAACACCCCGCGAAGCCGGCGCACGTGACCAATACGTAACGACGCTGAACGCGCTGTTTGGCAAAGAAGCGACTGAACACATCCTTGAACGCGAAGTGACCGATTTTCCGGGACGCCTCGCGATCCAGCACCGCGACATCCCTTACGCAGTAATGAATGACGTTGCGCCCGTGGGGCTCGTCTTCGGCCATCTCGCGCGCTTCTACGCGGACCACTGGCCAAACAAGCTTGCCTTTGTCGAGATTCCTGAAGCGGTGCCTTTCGGTCAGGAGATCGTCGTTGCGAGAACTGATCGCGAAGGCGGCGACGCTGCGTTGGCTGAGACCTTTATCGAGTTTCTGATGGACGCAGCGCCGGCGGCTTATGAAGCGGGTGGTTTCACGCCTGTCGGCGCGTTTGGCTTCGGTCGGGAGGTCAGCTTCTGACGCAGGGCTTCCTTGCTCCACGAAAGTACAGAAACGATTGCTCGACCAAACCCCTCGGATGCGAATTCGGATTTGCGTGGTCATTCCGATTACAATGTCCGCTTTGGGTCATTAGCTGACATCTTTGGCTCGATCTGCCATGCCCGCTTCCCGACGCAAGCCGGACACACGCCTAGGCAGCTGCAAAAAAGAAAGCCCGGCTTTCGGGACAGGCTTTCAGCTAATTGATGATCAGTATTTGATAGCGCAATGCGCTGAAGGTCCTATTGCCTATCGACGCATCAACCTCGGCATTAGACGTGTATCTTTCTCATCCAAGTTCTCTTTGCAGAACTTCCTCCAAGCACGGCGCTGCTGAGGGTCGTCGGGATATTTTGTCTTTGCGATTTCCCTGCAAGTGTCTCGCATATCGGCAGCTTGCGCAGTCGAAGGCTGCAGGGAGAATGTCAATACAAAGGCCAACCCAATCGCGGAAAGCAGTAATTTCGTGGACATCGATTTGTTCCC
>JASJEH010000086.1 GCA_030064755.1 Methyloceanibacter sp.
CCGACATGCTTTACACAGCGTCCGCGGGCGAAATCGATGCCCTGACCAATCGGGGCGCTCTGTACGGCTTTGACGGCGACGACGCTCTGTTTGGCAGTTTAGGAACCGACTTTCTGATTGGCGGGAGTGGCCAAGATCTGCTGACCGGCTATCTCGGCCGCGACTACTTCTTCTTCGACACCGAGGGCGGCACTGTGGTTGGGGCCGACCAACGCGACACGATTACCGATTTCACCTTGGGTGAGGACATCATCCGCCTGACGGGTTTTGGCGAGATCGATTCGACACACATACATTTCTATAGAGGGCAAAACCACGTCCAGGACGGTACCTGGAATTGGGACGTGAGGGATGGCGAGGGCGAAAACGATCCTACCAAATCCGATATTGCCCTCAGGGTCTGGAACGAGAGTTACACATACTTTCAAGATATCGCGTTGGAAGACATGCTCGACGCGGGCCATACGCAGCTCGACTATGATCTCGCGAAACTACTGATCCTGCATTCGATCGAGCGCAAGGTCGATGACAACAGCAACTGGGAAAAGCTGCCAGGTATCGCCCCCCTCATTCTCGGCACAACGGGCGGCGAGGAGCTGAATGGCGACGACGACGGAGACCTCATTTACGGCGATGATGGCGATGATACGCTTAAGGGCGGCGCCGGAAACGACACCCTGATGGGAGGTAGGGGCGCCGACGAGCTTCACGGACAAGGCGATGCCATCGAGTACACGACAGGCGAGAACCTTCTCGACAACGGCTCATTCGAAGACGACTCGCCCTCCGGCCATGGGGATACGGTCCCAATTGGGTGGCTATTCGACGGTACGCAGGATAAGGGCGGAAGAAACTGGGATCAGAGCGGCACCCGCGCCACCGACGGTACCGCCTACGTGGTCATGGGACTCAATGGCTCAACGGGTATGACCATGAGACAGGTGGTCGAAAATATGACCCCTGGCCAGAACTACGAGCTGAGCTTCGATCTCGCCATCAACCATGGCCAAGAAGGAGACAGAGGCGTCGTGGTCGTCGAACTGATCGACGAAAACAACAAGGTGTTTCATAAGGAAGAAGTCGTACTCTACAAGGGCGATGGTGTCGTTAGCACAAGCATCCTCTTCCCAGCGCAAACGGCGAAGACAACCGTCAAGTTCACCCATAAAGAAGGCACGCTGATCGATATCGATCTCGATGATGTCCGCCTTCTGGAAGTGGAGCGGTTGGCTGACGAGCTGTCTGGCCAGCGCGGCGATGACACCTATGTCTTCAGCGCGGAGTCCGGCGAGACGATTATTGAGGACGGCTTTAACGGGAACGATAGGCTGCGTCTCGAAGGCTACAATTTGGCCGATGCCAATGTGACCTGGTTTGCCAAGGTTGATGGAGACGATCTGGTCTTCACATTTGCCGACAAGCCCGGCGTGGTGCTTCGCGTCGTGAATACCCTGCTTAGCACTGACGGCTACGAAGCCCTCGATCAATGGGACACAGACGTCATCGAGTCGTACGAGTTTGAAGATGGCATGATGTCTTTGGACGAAATTGTTGTGCAAGCCACCGGCGACGGAACGAGCGACCCGGACACAATCTATGGATCCCATTCCGACGACACCCTAAAGGGCAATGGCGGCAACGATACCTTGATCGGCCGTGACGGGAACGACACGCTCGAAGGCGGCGATGGCGACGATACAATCGATGGCGGTGAAGGGTATGACACGGCCAACTTCACAGGCGTGTATGAAGACTACTCGTTCGATCTCAATGAGGACGGTTCGCTAACGGTGACAGACAATGCGGGCTCCGATGGCACCGATACGGTGCTCTCCAATGTGGAGTTCCTACAGTTTGCCAACGACGCAGGTCCGAGGCGTTTCAACGAGGTCGCCGCAGATGCCGATGGCGTGATCTACGGCACCGAGTCTCAGGATGAGTTGAATGGCGCCGAAGGCGACGACAAGATCTACGGCCTAGCTGGCCCGGATATACTCCATGGTGGCGCCGACAATGACCAGCTCAACGGCGGAAGCGACGGCGCAGGCTTCTTCCCAGAATCCTCACCAAACCTTTTCGACAACGATGCCTTGCCTCCGGGCTGGTGGGACACGACCATCGAACAGACGATCAGTGGCACGACTGTGGGCGGCAACTATCAACTCAGCTTTGACGCCTTTGGCCAATCGGGAGGCAACAGGGAGCCTTCGAGTATGCTCGTTACGGTGCTCGACGCCGACGGCAATGTCCTTGAGCAAGAATCCGTTGAACGCCTCTACCAAAGCCAACGGTCGCGCGAAGTCACGTTGACATTCGAGGCCACGACACCGGAGGTGAAGATACGCTTTCAGCAGACCAGTTTTCAGGAACCTGGCGTCGAGAATGTCTATCTCGTGGCGGAGACGCGTGCGCCTGACCATTTGCATGGCGAAGCGGGCGATGACACGTACATTTTCGACGACGAGTCGGGGAACACGGTCGTCGAGGACAATGGCGACGGAAACGACACGCTGAAGCTCAAGGGCTATTTCACGACAGGCAAAGACAACAGATGGAGTTTCCGCGAAGATGGCAACGATCTGGTGTTCAGCTTCTCCGACAAGGAAAACGTCGAACTTGTCCTTAAGAACGCACTTTTCGACAGCAACGGCGATGGAGTCCTTGATCATCTAGACGAGGACGTCATCGAAGAGTTCTACTTCGACGACAGTACACTTACGCTGGCCGAGCTTCGTGGACCGTCAATCGTGATGGGCACGGAAACGTCGGAGACGCTCCAAGGGTCGGCACGCGACGACGCCATGTATGGTGACGCCGGAAATGACATCCTTGAAGGCGGAGAAGGCAATGACGAGCTGAATGGCGGTGGAGATGGCCCGATGGGTCACCACGGAGACGTCTCGCCGAGCCATTGGCTCAACATGAGCGACGACTTCAACCACATGGGATATTGGACATCGTCAGCCATGCTCCCACTGATCGTGGGCGAGACCTATCAGGTCAGCTTCGCCATTCGCCAAGAGGGTGACCCGTCTCCCTTTAACAAGAGGGTGACCCGTCTCCCTTTAATGTGAGCGTCTTGGTCTTCGACACGTATAACGGCGTCTACGTTGGGAAGACCTTTGGGGCGATCGATGGAGGTGCACTAGAGTTTGAGTTTGAGGCCACGCACGCCAATCCGGACTTGTTCATCTTCCGCGACACGGACGGCGTCTCTATCGAGAACGTTCAGCTTTTCGGAAGGACGGCCTTGCCAGACGAGTTGTTCGGCGGGCTGGGCGATGACACATACGTCTTCGACGCAGAGTCCGGAAACACGATCATTGAGGACAATGGCGGCGGGAACGACACGTTGCGGCTGAGCGAGTACCTCAGCACTGACCGAGGCAATACCTGGGACGTGAGCGCCGAAGGCGACGACTTGGTTTTCACCTTCACGGATAAGCCGGGGAAACAACTCATTGTGCGCGACACATTTGTCGACAGCCACGAAGATGAAGTTCTCGATGAACTGGACGAGGATGTCATCGAGAACTTCGAGTTCAGCGACCAAACGCTCGCCTTGGACGACTTCTCTCTGATGGCGACGATGTAGCGTGACGCCTGACACGCGTGTTCCCTGCCGGACAACGACGATGTCAGCTTAGAGAGACTTCCTAGTAGATCAGCCGGACGGCTCGCAGCTCATGGCGGGCCGTCCGGTTCGTTTGGCTGGCGCCATCGTTCTGGCTTTGGTGGCGTTCTTCGTTGTACCACCGCTCAAGGGACTCGAAACGCCGCCGCTTTGGCCGCGTTACCTCGTCTCGATGATGCTTAATGCGGCATGGGGTCTTGGCACCGCAGCGATCTTGCGGACCCTAGGCGCCGCGCGCGCGTCCTAAGACTGGGCCGCAGCAAGTTCCTCATCGAGCGCCAGGGTCCGTTGCATCGCTGGCCGCGCCTGCAGTCGCTCGATGTAGTCCATAACCTCCGGAACCTCTGGCAGAAGCTTGAACACGATGCCGAAGCGCAGCGTCGATCCAACCACCACATCGGCGGCCGTGAAGCGCTCACCCAGGAGATAAGGTCCGGTCGCCACACCCTGCGCAACGACTTCCATGACGCGTTCGAGACCGCCGTAACCGAGAGTCCCACGGTGCGGCTCTTCCTTTCGCGGATATGCAGCATCCATCATGGCGGGTTCGATGCAGCTCGGCCCAAAGAAAAGCCACTTCAGATAAGCGCCGCGCACAGGATCGCCAATGGGGACATTCAGACCAGCGTCCGGGAACTCGTCGGCAAGGTAAGTGCAGATCGCCGCGGCCTCGGTGACGACGGCCTCGCCATGCCGCAAGGCCGGTACCTTGGCCATGGGATTGATAGCCTTGAATTCGACCGTAAGGTGCTCACCCTTAGTTAGGACCAGCAACTCAATCTCATAAGGCGCGCCGATCTCTTCCAGCATCCAACGCACAATAGATGAGCGGGAGGGGACGGCATGATAGAGCGTGAGGTCGGACATTCTATACTCCAGAGGTAACGGCCTGTATTACTAGCGTTTGTGACTCGATGCAGCTAACGCAGGCTTCGCTTCAGGCCCATGACATCCGCCCCGACGACCCAATCGAAGGCCTCGCCCTCGTCGGCTTCGAAGGCAGAAAAAACCGCCGCACCCGCGGAACAGGCCCAGAAAGATGAAGAAAAGCCGTTCCGCGAACGTTTGCGGATTCTCTATCACGGTCATAGCCGCGCAGCCCATCGGTTTCGCTATTGCATCCTCGCCTTCGACCTTGTCACGGTCGCGTTCATCATCGCCACGTCCTTTACACCCGATGCGCCCTGGATCGAGGTTCTCGACGTTTGCTTCGGTGTTGTCATCCTCATCGAGTTTCTGGCCCGGCTATGGGTAAGCCCACATCCAGGCCGCGAGTTCACGCACTTCTCGACCTGGGCCGATATCGTCGCCATCATGTCGTTCTTGGCGCCGATTGTCGGAGAAGGACTCGGTTTCCTGCGGATTTTGCGCACGCTCCGTCTACTGCATACTTACCAGCTTATGGCGACGTTGCGCGTTGACTTTCCGTTCTTTCGCCGCAATGAGGAACCGATCGTGGCCGTCGTTAACCTCATCGTGTTCATGTTCATCACGACTGGGCTCGTATACGAGACACAACACTACCAGAACCCCGCAATCGGCAACTATGTCGATGCGCTCTACTTTACGGTCGCAACGCTCACGACGACAGGCTTCGGCGACATCACACTCCACGGCTCCTTTGGCCGTCTCGTTGCCGTCGGAATCATGATTTTCGGCGTGACGCTGTTCTTGCGGCTGCTTCAGACCCTTCTGCGGCCACAGAAAGTCCGGTATCCTTGCCCTGGCTGTGGGTTGCAACGGCATGAGGTGGACGCCGTGCACTGCAAGGCGTGCGGCGAATTACTCAACATCCCAGACGAGGGACGGTTCTGACGCGTAGGACCGGTTAGGCCGTGCGCTGGACCTCGTACCGCTGATGCTCCGCATGCTGCCTGAATGTGGCGAGCACGGCCTCGAAGGTGGCCTCCTCCGCTTCGACGCTTCCACGCGTGGTTTGTACGGCTTCGAAGACATCGCGATACTCGTTGTAGCCCTGAAGTTCTTCATGGCGGCGCCACCAGAGGTCGCCCAACAGGAAGAACCGCATCCAAGAGAACAGGCAGTCGGTCCAGTCTTCGAGATAGGACTTCAGCCGAAGGCTCGGGCAAAGCAGAACAGTATTGTCACCCTCCTCCGCGACCTCGACCAAGCGCCCATCGATAAAGTGGTGCTCGGGGCACTCGATGAACACGAAGCTCATTCGGTCGTTGTCGGGATAGAGCCCCCGCGGATCGAACAGGCGGAAATCGATGCCGTGCAGCCGGACCTCATTGAGGACGATAGTGTCCCCGTCTCCGGCAGTCCGGACCGGCAGACCCGCCTCGCGAGCGCGCACAAGCAAGGTTTCCGGATGCGCCGTGATGTCTGTCGAGACCAGAATCTCACCCTGCCGTGTCTCGTCGATCCGCTCGACATTGGCGCGGGGTGGAACAGGCCCCTCCCCCACAACCGCCAAAAACGGACGATCCTCCGGCCGCAGATAGCCATCACTTAGGCGCGCGAGCCGATGCAAGTACGCCAACAGGCGTGTGCGCGCCTCAATGCTTCGGCAATTGCCTTTCCAGACTACGTTGACTGATGACATGATGACGCGACGTCTCCAAAAAGGCTCAAATTTGCCGAAACTGTCCCGTTTCGGCTTTTGGGTATCACACCCTGGGCCGCGCGAGCAGTACAAGCAAGGACGTCTGACAAATAAGGTTTCCCGCCAATTCACGGGATTGGTCGAATGACGTTGAGGCCGTGAAGACAAGGCCAACGGGTCGCTGTTGCCGCATTTGCCGCCAAACTGCTTGAAACCAATCCGGGAGCGGGCCTAGCTTCGCCCATGACGACACCGACAAAGACAGTGCATGTGATCGGCGGCGGCCTCGCCGGCAGTGAGGCCGCCTGGCAGCTCGCCAACGCTGGCGTGCCCGTAGCGCTCCACGAAATGCGGCCCACGCGGAAGACGGAGGCCCATAAGACGGACGGGCTGGCCGAGCTCGTCTGCTCCAACTCCTTCCGCTCCGACGATTTCGAGACCAATGCCGTGGGACTGCTGCATGAGGAGATGCGCCGGTGCGGCTCCATCATTATGAAAGCGGCAGACGCACACAAGCTACCCGCGGGCGGCGCATTGGCGGTCGACCGCGACGATTTCTCAAAGGCCGTCACCGAGGCACTTCAGGACCACCCTCTTGTTCAAATCGTTCGCGGAGAGGTGGCCGGGCTTCCGCCGCAAGAGTGGCATAGCGTGATCGTCGCCACCGGGCCGCTCACATCCGACGCTCTGGCCAAGGAGATCGGCGCGCTCACCGGCGAGGAAGAGCTCGCCTTTTTCGATGCCATCGCGCCGATCGTGCATTTCGAGTCCATAAACATGGATGTGTGCTGGCGTCAGTCGCGATACGACAAAGTGGGCCCTGGCGGCACTGGGTCGGACTACATCAACTGTCCCTTGGACAAAGCGCAGTACGACGCCTTGATCCAGGCGCTCCTCGCGGGTGAAAAGACGGCATTTAAGGACTTCGAGAAGACACCCTACTTTGAGGGCTGTCTTCCCATCGAAGTCATGGCAGAGCGCGGACCAGACACACTTCGATATGGCCCCATGAAACCCGTGGGCCTTACCAATGCGCACAAGCCCGACGAAAAGCCCTACGCCGTCATCCAGCTGCGTCAGGACAACGCGCTGGGGACCCTTTGGAACATGGTCGGATTTCAGACCAAACTGAAATACGCGGAGCAGGTGCGTGTGTTCCGCACGATCCCCGGTCTTGAAAATGCGGAGTTCGCCCGGCTCGGTGGTCTGCACCGCAACACGTTCCTGAACAGCCCGATCCTGCTCGACGGAACGCTGCGTTTGAAAGCGCGGCCGAGCTTGCGTTTCGCTGGGCAAGTGACCGGGGTGGAAGGCTATGTAGAGTCGGCAGCCATCGGACTGATAGCGGGGCGCTTCGCCGCCGCAGAGTGGTTGGATCAGGCGGTATCGCCCCCGCCACCAACCACGGCGCTCGGCGCTCTGCTGGCGCACATCACCGGAGGTCATCTAAGCGTCGCAAGCGAGAGCGGCAGCCGCAGCTTCCAGCCCATGAACGTTAACTTCGGTCTTTTTCCGCCAATTCAGATTCCACGCCCGCCCAAAAAGCGCGAACCACGCGCGGACGGGCGGCGCCTGACCAAGTCTTTATTGCGTAAGACCGCCCTGTCGGCGCGCGCGCTAAAGGACTTGGAGACGTGGCTCGGTTCGGAAAGATCTGTTGCCGCGGAATGACGGCTACTTGGCTCGCACGAAATGCCAAAGGCGATAGAGCGGGTTGATGCGCGCGATGTCATGGAGCGGGTCGTTCACCTTGGCGAGTTGCTTCAAGTACGGTTCGACGAGCGCAAGCGGCAAATAGGCCGTTTGCCCCGCCGCATCGAGGCCGGTGCCTTTCATACCCTCGCCGTAAAGGTGGAACCTGGCTTCGTTGAGCGCCAAACGCGCCTCCTCACGCATCGCGGCTAGTAGCGTCGAGAGCCCCGGATTAGTCTCGCCAGAGAAGATCTCAGCTGGGGTCGTGCCCGCGGCTTCCAGCGCATCGGCGGCTAGATATGTTCGACCTTTGACCGCGAGAATCGGAAGGCTTCGCATCACCCGAACGAGCCCATATGCCTGGCCGGCCGCTTGCGCAATGAGACCTTGGTTTTCGCCCTCGGCACCGACGATCTCCGCGGCCAAAGCAAACAGCCCACCGGTTGTGTCGAAAAGGTAGGCGTCCAGGGTCCGGCTGTCTGGCATCATTGTTTCGCCAATATCGAAACTCCGTGCATCGATAAGACCCGCAATGCGCTCTCGCGACAGCTGACGGCGCGCCAATACGTCGCCAAACGCATCTGCCACCGGATGGCCGGTTGCCTCGCCCGATTCAGCGCGCTCAAGTGCATCCCGCCACCATTGCAGCCGAATTTCGCCGAGGTCAGGCTCGCTAACCTGGTCCGCAATGCGGGCCAGTTCGCTGTTGAGAGCAAAGAGCGCAAACAAATCGTCGCGAGCTGTCGCGGGTGCGAAGAGTGCGGCGATTGCGCGGTCGGGATCGGCCTTGCGGGCCATCTGCTGGACCGTCGCTGCTCGCTCCCGCTCCTTCACCGCATGTCCTCAACGCTTAGGCGCGGGCTTCGGCCTCTGCCTTGCCTTTGTCCGCCTTGCCCTTGGCCGAACTCGGGCTTCCAGAGAAGGCCTCGCGCTGCACGCCGAGTATGAGCTGCATGGGCGATGCGACGAAGATCGAAGAGTAGGCGCCGACGATGATGCCGAAGCACATAGCGATCGCGAAGCCATAGATTGCTTCACCGCCGAAGAACAGGAACGGCATCATGGCGAGCAACGTCGTAACGTGGGTCAGGATGGCGCGCGACAGCATCTCGTTGATCGAACGGTCGAGCAGTTCGACGAGCGGCATGCGCTTGTACTTCCGCAGATTCTCGCGGATCCGATCGAAGATCACAACCTTATCGTTTAGCGAGTAACCGATGATCGTCAGGATGGCCGCGATGCTTGAGACATTGAATTCGAGCTGCATGACCGCGTAGAGGCCGATTGTGGCCGTGACGTCATGCACAAGTGAGGCAACAGCGGCTACGGCAAATTGCCATTCGAACCGGAACCACACATAGATCATGATGCCGATCATCGCGACGACGACCGCCAACGTTCCGCCCGCGATCAGTTCGGAGGAAATGGTTGGTCCGACAATCTCTGTTCGCCGGTATTCAACGGTGTCTCCCAGCGCCTCTTTAACCTTCGCGATGGAGGTCTGTTGCTCTTCCTCGGTCGGTTGAGAGGCAATGCGAATCAGCACCTCGTCAGGTGCACCGAATTCCTGAATCTGGACCTCACCAAGCCCCAGTCCGCTGATCTTTCCTCGGATCTCCGCCAGCTGCGCGGGGTTCTCTTTGGTCTTCACCTCGATCAGCGTTCCGCCTTGGAAGTCGATGCCCATGTTGAGCCCGATGGTAGCGACGAGCACCAGCGGCACGACCGTGAGAAAGGCAGAGACAAACCACGCGACGACGCGTTGGCTAACGAAGTCGATCTTGGTATCCGCCGGAACGAATTTGATGCCACGAAACATCGGCAATTCCTCTAAAGGGGGAGTTCTTTTGGCCGCTTCCAGCGCAGCCAAGCGGCGACCAACATGCGCGTAACTGTCACGGCCGTGAACATCGAGGCGAGCACGCCGATCGTCAGCGTGACGGCAAAGCCTCGAATGGGGCCAGAGCCGAGCCAGAACAAGACGAGCACGGCGATCAGCGTCGTGACATTGGAATCGATAATAGTAATGAGCGCGCGCGAGTAGCCGGAATCGACTGCGGCGATGGGCGACTTCCCCGACCGCATTTCTTCACGGATGCGTTCATTGATGAGCACATTCGCGTCGACAGCGATACCAATCACAAGCACGATGCCCGCGATACCGGGCAAGGTGAGCGTCGCCCCCATGAGCGACAACACCGCAAATATCAGCGCGACGTTGACGAGTAGTGCAATATTCGCAAACACGCCGAACAGTCCGTAGGCGGCAAACATGAAGCCAACAACCAGGATCATCCCGGCGATCGCGGCCTTTTGACCACTGTCGATGGAGTCAGCGCCGAGACTTGCGCCAACGGTCCGCTCCTCGATCACGCTAAGCTTTGCCGGTAAGGCGCCAGAGCGCAGCAGAACCGATAGATCGTTCGCTTCCTGAACCGTGAAGTTGCCGCTGATCTGACCCGAGCCACCGAGGATAGGTTCACGAATCACGGGAGCGGAGATCACCTTGTTGTCCAGCACGATGGCGAAAGGCAACCCGACATTGTCTTGGGTGGCACGTCCGAAGCGCTTAGCGCCCGCCGCATCGAAGCGGAAGTTCACGACGGGCTCGCCTGTGCGACCATCGAAGCCAGGCTGAGAATCCACAAGGTTTTCGCCGCTGACCAATACCCGATCCTTCAGCACGTAAGGAATGGGCGGCTCGTCCTCGGAGTAAAGCAGCTCAGTTCCAGGCGGCACCTTCTTGCTGATCGCGACTTCCGCCGCATTGGCGGATGGATCAACAAGCTTAAATTCGAGCTTTCCGGTTTCGCCGATCAGCCCCTTCAAACGCTGGACATCCGAGACGCCTGGCACTTGAACCAGAATGCGATCCCGCCCCTCTCGTTGAATGCTGGGCTCTGTCGTGCCGAAGGCATCGACGCGGCGCCGGATCGTCTCGATCGAAGCCTGGATTGCTGAGCTAATGCGTTCGTTCAGCCCGACTTCCGTCGCCGTGAGCGTGATCTTGTCGCCACTCCTGGTGACATCGATGTCATTGCCAGAGAATCCGCCAAAGACGTCCGCGCCGACGGGTACAGCGATCTTCTTGAGCTCTGTGAAGGCCCTCTCGACGTCCTCGGGCTTGCGTATGCGAACGGAGACGGCGCGGCTCGCAGTATTCTTGTTGAGGTCTATGTACCCGATGCGATTGCTGCGGAGACTCTCGCGTACATCACCCCGAATGGTGCCCAACCAGTCGTCTACAAGCTCTTTCTCGTCCATCCGGTAAAGCAGATGAGCGCCGCCTTGAAGGTCGAGGCCAAGATTGACCTGTTTATGGGGAAACCAGCTGGGCAGCCCCTGCAAGGCTGACGACGGGAACAGGTTAGGAGCTGCGAAGACAAATCCCAAAAGCACAATGATGCCAACGAGAATCACCTTCCATCTTTGGAAATGCAGCATTGCCGGGTTTAGAACTCCAGGTCGATCGACGGTTTGGCCGTTGTGCTCTAGTCCGTCGATTTAGTATCAGATTTCGCCTTAGACTCAGATTTCGCCGAGGCCGCGGCGTCGCCCTTGCCGCGTACTTCAGAGATCGAAGTCCGCAGGACCTTGATCCGAACGCCGTCGGCAACCTCGACCTGCAGCTCACCCTCCTCGGCTTTGGCGACCTTGCCAATGATTCCGCCGGACGTCACCACCGTATCACCTCGGCGGATTGCCTCAATCATCGCTCGATGCTCCTTCATCCGCCTCTGTTGCGGCCGGATCATCAGAAAATACATGATGGCGATGATCAGAATGGTCGGGACAAGCAGGCTGCTGAGAGCGTCCATTCCGCCTCCACTCGCCTGCGCATAGGCAAAACCATTCATTGCTCGTCTCTCCCGGTTGGCTTAAGGATGGCCGGATTTGGCCGATTTGGCATGTCTCGCAAGCGTTTATGCGAGCAGGCTCCAGCGCGCGATTGTGCGCGACTATACTGAGCTTCTACGCCTTTGCAACGGGGCCCTTATGAACTTTCAGAAACCGGTTTCGGACGTTTTGGAGCGTATTGCGCAAGCCCTGGAGCGGCTCGCTCCAGCCGGGCCAGCAGACCCGGACTTCTCGGAGGCCGGCGCCTTTCTGTTTAAGCCGGAAACGGCTGGTTTTGTGCCTGTTCTAACCGTCAACACCGTGCCGCTTCCGTTGCTGAAAGGCGTCGACCGGAACAAGGATTTGCTATTTGCAAATACCGAACGGTTTGCACGCGGGCTCCCGGCGAATAATGCTCTTCTGTGGGGGGCACGCGGCATGGGTAAGAGCTCGCTGATTAAGGCGACTCACGTAGCCCTGCGCGATGCTTATCCCCAGCTGAAACTCATCGAGATCCATCGCGAGGATATCGCCGCCTTGCCCCGAGTACTTGGCTCGTTGCGGACCGCGCGGGACGACCGCTTCATCCTCTTCTGCGATGACCTGTCCTTTGAGGCGCTCGACAACTCTTACAAGTCGCTGAAGGCCGTGCTTGAGGGCGGGATCGAGGGCCGTCCCCCTAACGTCGTGCTGTACGCCACGTCGAATCGGCGTCACTTGATGCCACGTGAGATGATGGAGAATGAGTCCTCGACGGCCATCAATCCCGGCGAAGCCGTGGAAGAGAAGGTGTCGCTATCAGACCGGTTTGGCCTGTGGATCGGCTTTCATCATTGCAGTCAGGACGATTACCTCGCCATGGTTCGCAGCTACGCGGATCACTACCGCCTGGACGCGCCGGAAATTGACCTGGAACGCGAGGCCTTGGAGTGGGCAACGACGCGCGGCAGCCGCTCGGGCCGTGTTGCCTGGCAGTTCACACAAGACTTGGCTGGGCGTCTCGAAAAGACGCTTTAGGCCGGCGTCGCTAGTCGGCCTGCGCCGACATACTGGTCATGTATTTCGTGGGATCGACGGGACGCGAGCCCTTTCGCAGTTCGAAGTGAACCTGAGGCTGGCTGGCCGAGCCAGTGCTTCCCGCTTTGGCGATCACCTGCCCGCGGGAGACCTTGTCGCCGCGCTTGACCAGGATCTGCTCGTTGTTGGCATAAGCCGAAACCCAGTTGTTAGCATGGCGAACTAAGACGAGGTTGCCGTAGCCCTTCAGCTCATTGCCGGCATAGGCCACCACGCCGTTTTCGGCCGCTTTCACGGGCGTCCCTCGCGGCACCGAAATGTTGACGCCATCATTGTGCCCGCCGTCGGGCTTGGTCCCAAAACCCGAAATGATGCGCCCCTTCACGGGCCAGCGGAAGCTATTGCCAGACAACGGCTCGGGCGCCGGCAGCTGTGCGTTGCTCGTGGCGCTTCCCGATGTGGCAGGCGCCGGAGCGTTGGCGGCGCTTCCATCGGCTGGTGCTGCAATGGTCGTCGTTGTGACCTTGCGCGGCGCGGGCATCGCCGGCATCGCCGGGACAGGCGGCACATTGGCCGTTTGAGCGGTCGGTGTAGACGGCGGCAGGACCGGCGCGGACTGTACCACGGGCGCAGCTGGTGTGGCCGATGCGGTCCGTGTTGCGCCAGCCGCATTCGCCCCGGGCATCACGAGAACCTGTCCTGGCTGCAACCTTGCGTCGGCGAGATTGTTTGCGGCCTGGATCGTCGCGATGGGAACACCATACCGCTGGGACAGGCTGCTCAGCGTATCGCCCTGCTGCACGGTCACGCGCGGGCCGGAAGCATAAGACGCAACGGGTACCGGCGGAGCGGCTGGCGCGGGTGCGGCGGCTGGCGAACCGTAGTAGCGGGTCTGGCTCGGTGTGTAGGATGCAGTGCGCTGGGGTGCTGTTGTGGCGGGCGCACCGTAGCCACTCTGTGGCGGCAACGACGCCGTTGTGTCGTAGTCGGCGCCTCCGGAATCGCCTATGCCGAGCACCGGGTAGTTGAAGCGGGTGGAATCGTCGCTACAGCCCGCGACGCCCAACGCTGTCCCCAATGCCAAAACGGCGCACGAAATCCCCCGGAGAAGATCCGGTACACATGCCACGCGCATTCTTCGCTGGCCCCCACGCAAAACTCGATGGGTCCAATTAAGCGCGCGCCCGGTAAACAAGGCTTTAAGGATCCACCGCCCGGCTCTCGAAAGTTTGGCCTCAGGGGGTTTTGCGGGCCCAAATCAATCGCGCTTCACGCGACCATGCACCAATGGCACGAAGCGAACCGGCAGGAGCGGCGTCTCGACGAGGCCCTCGGGCGTCTTTTCGATTTGCACGAGTTGCTGCGTATCGCGGGTTTCCCCAAGAGGAATGATCATACGCCCACCGTCCTTCAGCTGATCAAGCAAAGCGGCCGGTGCATCAAGCGCGGCTGCCGTCACGATGATGCGATCGAACGGCGCCTGTGGCGGCCACCCGAGCCAGCCATCGCCAATAATCGTGGTGACATTGGTGATCTTCAGCTGCGCGAGCCGCGCTTCGGCGGCCTTTTGAAGTTCGCGCCAGCGCTCGATTGAATACACCCGGCGGCACAACTGAGACAGGATCGCGGCCTGGTAGCCAGACCCGGTTCCGATCTCGAGCACTTTGTGGATGGGCTTGAGATCGAGCTTCTCCGTCATGAAGGCGACCACGAAAGGCTGCGAGATGGTCTGCCCGCAATCGATCGGAAGCGCGATGTCCTGATAGGCGTTCCCGGAGAACGCCGGGTCGACGAAGAGATCACGCGGGATCCGCTCGATGGCGCGTAGCACATCGGCGTCACGAATACCACGCCGCCGCAGCTGCATGATCAGCCCGATTTGATTGTGTGCGTCCTCATCTTGCATCTGCGCTGCCCGCGTCCCCCTCTGCTCCCAATGGGACTCTTTGGCTGTTCCCACCCAGAGTCGCGAGACAACAAACCCCACAACTCGCTTAGATACTCTTTAGGGCATTGAATTCTAAACGGCAAAATACACCTTGTGTTTGTCTTTCATTTCTGTTGCACGTACAGTTTGGCGGCAGTTAAGGAGTGTTGGACATGAACGATGCGGTCGTTTTGCTGACCGGGGCGTACCATCTGGGAAACAACCCTGGTGTGTTCCAGGATGCGCAATATGTGGGACTGAGACTCGAATTCCCCGCAAGACTAACGTGGAAGCCCCCCGCAGCGGTGGAGCTGATCTTCTATACACACGATATCGAGACTTGGGGTGGAACCGGCGGCCATGCCGTTACCATTAACGGGACGGAAGTTGGCAGACTGAGAGACGTCGTGAACACGCAGCACCCAACAGAAATCAACACGATCACGATTGACAAAGCCGTATTCGACAACGCGGTCGGCGGCGGCGATGAGTTTCGGTTGGGCATCGCCGTCCGTGGTGGGACCCTTGCGGATGACTTCGTGCTCACAAGAGTGGAAACACGGGGATTTGCGGCGCTCTTGGGTGTTTGACGAAGGCCGCCTGACGAGCGCTACCTCATGGCGCGGACCTGTAACGGCCGGCTTTGACATCACGGAAGTGGGACGCAGACTGCGGCGACGGGACTAATCGTCCCTTTCCTCCAAGACCGAAGCCAGGTCTTCGAGGGCGCCATGGTCGGTAAAGTCGAGGCAGAGCGGCGTGACCGAAATCAGGTTGGAGCGGACAGCCCAAAGATCTGAGCCTTTCGGGGGGTTAGGCCCGCGCTTGGCGATCCCGATCCAGTAGTAGGCCTTGCCCCGCGTATCCATGCGGTCGTCGATGTCGAGTAGTGCCGTGTCACGCAGCCCTTGAACGGTGGCGGACGTGCCGCGCACTTGATCTGGCGTGCAATCGGGGAAGTTGACGTTGATGACCGTGCCCTTCGGCCAGCCAGCGGCCCAAAGCTTGCGGACGAGCTCCGCGCCGTGAACCATCGGGGTATCCCAGGGTGGTACGCCGTGATCGTAGTTCTTTATCGCCTGGCTCATGGCGATGGAGGGAACGCCGAGAAGCGAACCTTCGATGGCACCCGCGACCGTGCCCGAGTAGTTCACATCGTCAGCGAGGTTCTGGCCCCGATTGACGCCTGACAGCACGAGGTCGGGCGGCTCGTCCTTCAGGAGATAGCGCACGCCCATGATCACGCAGTCGGTCGGCGTGCCCTTCACGGCATAGCGGCGCTTGCCGAGCTCGCGCATGCGCAACGGCTCGGCCAGGGTCAGTGAGTGTGAGGCGCCACTATTGTCCGTCTCCGGCGCGACCACCCAAACGTCGTCGGTGAGATCGGTCGCGATTTTCTCCAGCACGTCGAGACCGGCGGCTTCGATGCCATCGTCGTTGGTAATCAGGATGCGCATTTTCGTGAGTCGTTTCCGGTGCTTTGAGAGTTCTGCTGGGGATTTGAATCAGGCGGGCGCTTCGATCTTTGTCAGGCCACCCATATAGGGTTGCAAGACTTCTGGCACCCGCACCCCGCCATCGGCCTCTTGGTAGTTTTCCAGCACTGCGATGAGCGCACGGCCTACCGCGACGCCGGAGCCATTCAGCGTATGCACAAAGCGGGGCGTTTTTTCGTCCGTGGGCCGATAGCGCGCGCCCATGCGGCGGGCCTGAAAGTCCCCGCAGACCGAGCACGAGGAGATCTCGCGATAGGTGTCCTGTCCCGGCAGCCAGACTTCGATGTCATAGGTCTTCTGCGCCGAGAAGCCCATGTCACCAGTGGACAGGACCACCACGCGATACGGCAGGCCGAGTTTCTGCAGCACGGTCTCCGCGCATTGGGTCATGCGTTCGTGCTCCTCGGTAGACTGTTCCGGCGTCGTGATCGAAACTAGCTCCACCTTGGTGAACTGATGCTGGCGGATCATGCCGCGCGTGTCGCGGCCCGCCGCCCCCGCCTCCGCACGGAAGCAGGCCGTGCCAGCGGTTACGCGCATCGGCAAGCTCGCCACGTCTTGGATTTGCTCGCGGGCCAAGTTGGTCAACGGCACTTCGGCGGTGGGGATGAGCCAATAACGATTAATCGCGTCGCGGAATTTCACTGCGAGGCGAACTCCTTCTGCCGTGTAGTCATGCTGACGTTCCACTGTCCCGTCCGGCTTCAACTTGGGCTCACCTGGCACCACGTATCTTTCGTCGTTTTCGGTGAAGTCGAAGAACTTCTGCCAGTCATCAAAACCCACAGCGCCCCTAGTCGCGAACTGGTCCTCTTCGAACTTCGGCAGCTGCGCCGTGCCGAACATGGTGTCGTCGCGCACCAGCAGCGGCGGGTTGACTTCCATATAGCCGTGCTCGGAGGTGTGTAGATCGAGCATGAACTGGCTTAGCGCGCGTTCGAGCCGGGCCAGCGCCCCCTTGAGCACCACGAAGCGCGCGCCGGAGAGCTTGGCCGCAGTCTCGAAATCCATGAGACCAAGCGCTTCGCCAATCTCGAAGTGCTGCTTCGGCTCAAAATCGAAGCTCGGGAGGTCGCCAACTTTGCGGAGCTCCACATTGGCGTCTTCGTCCGCGCCCACGGGCACGTCGTCGGCCGGCATGTTGGGGATACCCGCCAGGAGATCGCGCAGGGCCTGATCCTGGGCGCGTTCATCCTCCTCGCCCTGCTGGATCGTCTCCTTGATCCCCGCGACCTCGTCCATCAGGCGCGTGGCTTCCGCCTCGTTCTTTTCCTTCTTCGCCTTGCCGATCTCCTTGGAGGCGGCATTGCGGCGGGCCTGCAGGTCCTGCAATTGTTGAATCGTTTCGCGGCGTTGCGAATCCAAGGTGAGGATCTGATTCAAAACCTCGGCGGGCGCCGGCTCGAAGCCGCGCTTCTCAAGTCCGGCGACAAAGGCGTCCGGGTTTTCGCGTATCCATTTGACGTCAAGCACGGGTGTAGTCTCTTTCGGATGGTCGGCGGGGTCTGTCTGCCGCCCCCGTATAAGCTGCGAATCCACCCTTGTCAGCCGCACTTATGGGCAAGTCGCGGCTCTTAAGTCGAAGGTGCGGCAGATGGCGCTTGGGCGGCTGCCCGCCTCTTCTCCACCATGCGCACGGCATAGATCGAGATTTCGTAGAGAAGCAGCGTTGGCAGCGCCAGCGCGATTTGGCTTACGGGATCGGGTGGAGTGAGGACGGCTGCCACCACGAACACGCCGAGAATGGCGTGGCGGCGGTAGTATTTCAGCGTGGGCGACGTAACGAGACCGGCCCGCGCCAAAAGCGTCAGCAGCACAGGCAATTGAAAGCAGATACCGAAGCCGATGATCAGCATCATGATCAGGGAGAGATACTCGCTGACCTTCGCGGTGAGCAGAATCTGCACCCCGTCCTCGCCGGTCTCCTGCATGGACAGGAAGAACGTCATGGCAAGCGGCATCGCCACGAAATAGACGAGCGCCGCGCCCAGCAAAAACAAGATCGGCGTCGCAATGAGGAACGGCAGAAACGCCTTGCGTTCGCTGCGATACAGGCCCGGCGCCACAAACATATAGAGCTGCGAGGCGATCACCGGAAAGGCGACAAACACCGCCCCGAACAAGGCGAGCTTCACTTGCGTGAAGAAGAACTCTTGCGGCGCGGTGTAGATCAGCTCGATCGGCGCATCCACGCCAGCCGCCCAACGATAGGGCCACAGCAGCAGATTGTAGATGGGCTTGGCGAACCAGAAGCAAACGATGAACGCCACGAAGGTCGCGGCCAATGCCCAAAGGAGCCGCCGCCTCAACTCGATCAGATGATCGATGAGCGGCGCCTTACTCTCGTTGATGTCATCGTCTTCGCTCACGGCTTCAGCTCGCCGTTTTCCGCCGCCGGTTCCGCCGGACCGTCGCCCTTCGGCTTCCTCTTCGCGGGCGTGCGTTTCTTTGCTCGCGTCTTTTTGGCAGACGTCCTCTTCGCAGCGTTCTTCTTTGCGCCAGGCTTCTTGGCAGCCGCCGACTCATTCAGAGCCTGCTCTGCGGACTGCTTCTGCGGCGGCTCCGGCAATGGCGGCTCAACGACGGTCGCCGCGGGCGGTGTGACGAAGTTGGTCTCCGGCGGCGCCGACGGTCCGGTCATCAGCGGTTTGCCGATCGGCTGACTAAGATCGGGCGCAGGGCCCATGTTGGCCTTGATGGCTTCAAGGTTCTTTCGGACTTCCTCCGCCTCGCTCTCAGCAACAGCCTCGTTGAACTGACGCTGGAAGTCCGCCGCCGCGCGCCGCGCCTTCCCCACATAAAAGCCCACGGTGCGCATCAGCTTGGGCAGGTCTTTCGGCCCGACCACCACGATCGCCACGATGGCAACCACCAACAGTTCAGTCCAACCGATGTCCAACATAGGCTTGATGCACGTAGCGCGCGGGCGCGCGCGGACGGTCTCCGCGGCGCAAGACGGCCACGCCTAGCTTGATTTCTGCTTTTCCGGCTCTTGCGCCTTCGCCGACGACACAGGCGTCTCGTGCGGGATGGCCTTGGCGTCCGCTTCGTCCTTCTCGTCGTCGGCGAGACCGGACTTGAAGCTCTTAATGCCCTTGGCCACGTCGCCCATCAGATCCGAGATCTTGCCTCGGCCAAAAAGCAGCACAAACAGCAGGACGACAATCGCAATCTGCCACCAACTTGGTCCCATGACCGGCCTCCTGGGCGGCTCTCCGATCGGAGATCACGCCATAGGTTTCAACGATTTGGCCGCACTATGGCAGCAAAGAACCCCTTGCCGCAAGCAGGGGCCAGTGAAACGGCCTGCATCCGTTAACCGTCGTCATCGGCGAACATGAGCACCGCCGCTTGGTCTACGCTTAGGCCAACTTCGTCACCCTTACGCGGCATGTCGGACTCGCGCGCGCGCGCCAGAACGGGCGCCTCGACGCCGCTCACCGCAATCTCCAAGAGCCCAACATCTCCAAGGAAACGCGTATCCAGGATGCGGCCGGGCGTGCCCTGCCCGGCCCCCAGGAGACGGATGCCACCCTGCCGGATGCAGACAATCACGGCGGTTCCGTCGTCGAAACCCTCAACCGCAAAGGTACCGAGCGGCGTCTCCGCCTTCCCGCCTTGGACGCGTGCAGGCAGTTCGTTCAGGTCGGAGAACGTGCGTGCCGCAAAGATGTTCTTCGGGGCGCGGTAGAGTTCAGGCGCCGAGCCCATCTGCACGATGCGGCCCTCGCGCATTAAGGCGATGACATCGCCCATGCGCATCGCTTCCTCCG
>JASJEH010000023.1 GCA_030064755.1 Methyloceanibacter sp.
GTCCCGCTCGATCATATCAGCCAGATGCTCGCCGGCTCCGAGCTCTACACAGGCGCGGCTCTAGACGGGGTGCCGCAGGATGTCAGCGACGAGGAAGTCTCTGCACATCCCGATCCCGGGTCATGCACGATTCTCCCTTGGCAACCTGATGTCGCTTGGTTTGCCAGCGATCTTTGGTGCGAGGGTGCACCGTTCGAGCCATGTTCGCGCAACATCCTGAAGCGCCAAATCGAGGCTGCTGCGGCGCTTGGTTTTCAGATGAAGTTTGGAATGGAAGCCGAGTTCTTCGTGTTCAAAGACACGGAAGATGGCGGCTACGAGCCGCTGTCGCCGCTGCCCCACCTCGATAAGCCCGCCTATGACGGCACGCGGCTCCTGGACAATCTTCCGTGGCTCTCCGATCTCGTGGACGCGATGAACGGATTAGACTGGGGCGTGTACTCCTTCGACCACGAAGACGGCATCGGTCAGTTCGAGATCGACTTCAACTATGCCGACGCCCTGACGATGGCGGACCGCTATGTGTTTTTCCGCTTCATGGCGAACTCAATTGCCCGGCGCCACGGCGCCTTCGCGACCTTCATGCCCAAGCCGCTCGGGGATCGGGCGGGGTCTGGCGCGCATTTCAATATGTCACTTGCCGATCCACAGACCGGCGAGAACCTCTTTGCCTCGCCGAGCGACTCCCGCGGCAACAAGCTGTCCAAGCTCGGCTACTACTTTCTCGGCGGGCTACTCCGCCACGTACCCGCGATCTGCGCCGTTTGCTCGCCGATGGTCAACAGCTACAAGCGGCTGATCAAGCAAGGCTCCATGTCTGGGTTCACCTGGGCACCGGTCTTTGCCTGCTATGGAAACAACAACCGCACCAACTCATTGCGCATTCCTCTGGCTGGCGGCCGGGTCGAGCTGCGGCCTGCCGATAGTTCATGTAACCCCTATCTTGGGGCTGCGCTTGCCCTGGCGGCCGGGCTCGAAGGTATTCGGGAGAAGGTGGATCCCGGCGAGCCGTATCGGGATAACATGTACAAGAAGACGCCCGCGGAACTCGACGCGCTCGGCGTCAAGCTGCTGCCACGCACGCTCGAGGAAGCCGTCGATGCCTTCGAGGCCGACCCGCTGACAAAGCACGTCTTCGGGCCGGCCATGCATGAGGCCTGGATCGACTTTAAAAGAGAGGAATGGTCGAGCTATCATAACCACGTCTCCGACTGGGAGCGGGAGCGCTACCTCAAGTTCTTTTAGAGGACGTCGTGGCTGACGGTGAGATCCAGGAGTTTACGGTCGACCTTGAGCGCCAAGGCGGCCCAGCGCTTCCCGATGCGCGGCTTGTCTACAAGACCTACGGCACGCTGAACGCGGAGCGGTCGAACGCTATCCTCTTTCCGACACGCTTCGGCGGAACCCACGAGCAGAATGAGTTTATGATCGGGCCTGGCTACGCGCTCGATCCTGAGCGTTACTTCATCATTGTGCCCAACATGTTTGGCAACGGCGTATCGTCATCCCCCTCAAACACGCCGGGTCCTCACGGCGGCGGCGGCTTCCCCAGCATCACGATCTTCGACAATGTGCTGCAGCAGCACCGGCTGGCGACCGAAGCTTTTGGCATTGAGCGGTTCGCTCTCGTCGTGGGCTGGTCCATGGGTGCGCAACAGGCCTTTCAATGGGCCGCGCTCTTCCCACAAATGGTTTCAAAGCTCGCCTGCATGTGCGGGACCGCAAAGACGACCGAGCACAATCGCGTCTTTTTGGAGAGTTTGCGCGCGGCCATTGAGGCCGACGAGCGTTTCAGGGACGGATACTATGACGACCAGCCCCTTGGTGGACTTCGTGCCGTCGGGCGCATCTACGCGGGCTGGGCCTATTCGCAGGACTGGTATCGCGCAAAAGGATATCGCGCCCTCGGCTTCGAGACCTTCGACGACTACATCACCGGCTATTGGGATGCGCTCTACAAAGAGCGTGACGCCAACAACATCATGGCCATGACGTGGACCTGGATCCACAACGACATCAGCGCCAACGACAGATTCAATGGCGACATGGGCGCGGCCCTTGGTGCGATTACCGCCAAGACGCTGTTGATGCCATGTATGACCGATCTCTACTTCAGAACCGCTGACAGCGAGGACGAGCTGCAACACTTGCAAGACGCGCGGCTCCTAGAGATTCCGTCCATATGGGGTCACATGAGCGGGGCAGGGCAGCACGAAGCTGACACGCAGTTCATCGATCAGGCGCTAAAGGCCCTGTTGGCCTCCTAGTTCGCATTAACGATGACCAGCGCCGACGCTGGCCAGGGAGGTCGAGCCTCCATCAAATCCAGGTTATGGACGTGCCCCAGCCTGGCCCCAATCCGCCCAAGCCCCTAGATTTGGCTGGAGAAACTGTTGGTGGGACCGCCTGACCTTTCCTCATCGTAATGTTCTGAGCGGTGGGCCTGGATTACCATTGGCGGCAATGTCCAAAGGCAGATTCGAGAACTCGATGAACCAGCGCTTGAAAACGACAGAACGCGGGAGTTTCGATGTACGCGGCCTTGCGCTGTGCATGCTCCTGTTCGTCGTTGTTTTTCTTGGGCTCTCGCCCAAGACGCCCTCGCAGGCACAAATCATCCCGCCGGTCGAGACGGAGACAGTCCGTGAGTCGCCCGTGATCCAAAAGCTCGAACTGTCCGGGAGCGTGTCCTCACCCCACGCCTCCCAAATCTCGACCTTGGTCCCGGGACTGGTGAGCCGCGTTCTCCACGACAGCGGCACCCACGTGAAACAGGGCGATATCCTGCTGCAACTGGACTCGGAGCTTGAGGAGGCCGCCTACGAACAGGCGGTAGCGCAAACCAAGCAAGCCGAAGGCGAGGTCAAAGACGCGAAGCGTCGCCTGGATATCGCAGCCAGCCTCGCCAAGCGAAAGTACGGCCCGCAGAACGAGGTTGATGCGCGCTCCGCGGAAGTCGAGATCGACATTGCAACCCACGACGGCTTTCGCGCCGAGCAGAAACGCCGGGCTGTTATTCTCGACCGCCACACATTGAAGGCTCCGTTCGATGGCGTGATATCAAGACGCATGGTCGAAGTCGGTCAGTGGGTAACGCCGGGGACCGCCGTGTTCGAGTTGGTCGCGATGAGAAACTTTCGGGTCGACGTTCCAGTCCCCCAATACCACTACGCACGCCTCCGCGAGGGCGCGGACGTCGCACTTGAGATTGACACACTTCCGGGCGAACAGATTCCGGCCAAGATTGGCGCGCTAATCCCGGTGAGCGATCCGGACGCACGGACCTTCACGCTTCGCGTCTTGCCCACGCGCGAGAACATTCCCATCGCGCCGGGCATGTCGGCTCGCGTCCTCGTAGATCTCGATACGGGAGCGCGCGACGTGGTGGTGAGCCGCGATGCACTGATCCGCTATCCAGACGGGAGGATCACCGTTTGGGTTGTAAAGGACGACGGAGACAAAATGAGCGTAAGCGAGCGGCGCGTGGAGATTGGACTCTCATTCGACGGACTGGTGCAGGTGCTCTCTGGTCTGGAAGAAGGAGAGCGCGTCGTCGTGCGCGGCAACGAGTCCTTGCGCGAAGGGCAAGCCGTCCGGCTGGCGAGCTAACACACTTGGCAAGAGTATGACCTTCGATGTTTGAGCGGATCATCCAGCGCGGAACTTTGGTGACAGTCATCGCGCTTATCGTATGCGTGCTCGGCATCGTCGCGGCCTTCCGTATTCCAATCCAGATGATCCCAGATCTCGAGGTCCGCACGGTCACCGTTCAAACGCGCTGGCCCGGTGCCACGCCCCAGGATGTCGAAAAAGAGATCATCATTGAGCAGGAGGAGTACCTTCGTTCCATCCCAAGTCTTGAGCGGATCATCTCTCGCTCTTCCAGCGGCGAGGCCCGGATAGAGCTTGAGTTCCCCTTCGACATAGATCTCAACGAGACTCTTATCCGCATCAACAATGCGCTGAGCCAAGTGCCCTCCTACCCGGAAGACGTTGACCAACCGCGCGTGCGGGCGAGTTCGTTTAGCGCAAACGCCTTCATGTATCTCCGGGTCACACCGCTTCCAGGCAATCCACGTCATTTGGATCTGCCGATGATGCGAGACTTCGTCGATGACTACGTGCGTGCGCGGCTCGAGAGCATACCCGATGTCTCGGATGTCAGTCTCTGGGGCGGCGCCCAGAAACAGATTCAGATTCTATTCGACCCTGCGGCGCTGGCGGAAAGGAAGATCTCCTTGACCGATGTACGCCGCGCGGTTGCGGATCGTAATCGCGACACCTCGGGCGGCGAAATCGACAGCGGCAAGCGGCGCTATCTATTGCGAACGATCGGACGCTTCGACGATCCCGAGGACCTGAAGGAACTCATCATCGACCGGCGAGGCGACAATATTATTCGGCTTGAGGACGTGGCCGACGTCCAGCTTGGCCATTTCGAAATCTATACACGCGCTTATTTGAATGAGCGACCAGGCATCTTTCTGTCGGTTCGCCGAGAGGCCGGCTCCAACGTCATTGCGATCAAAGACGCCGTGGTGAAAGAGATGGAGGCGATCAATCGAGAGGTTTTGGTTCCAGCGGGCATGGAACTCAATCTGACGGCGGACGATGTCACCTATGTCCAAGCGTCGATCCGTAACGTTTGGACGAATCTTTCCATCGGCGCAGCCCTGGCGACGCTAGTGATGTTCTTGTTTCTGCGTTCGGCCAAAGCCACCGTAATTGGCGTTATCGGAATCCCGATCTGTACCATCGCAGCCTTTATTGGACTGCTTCTCGCCGGTCGCACAATCAATGTGATTTCACTGGCCGGGGTTGCCTTCGCGATCGGCATGACTCTGGACAACACGATTGTCGTGCTCGAAAGCATTGATCTTGAGCGACGACGGGGCTTGGGGAGACTCAAAGGCGCGATTGAGGGCGTGCGCAAGGTGTGGCCTGCCATTCTTGCCTCGACGCTGACGACCGTCCTCGTTTTTGTCCCGATCATCTTCATTCAGGAGGAAGCCGGACAGCTCTATTCCGATATCGCCATTGCGGTTTCGGCCTCCATTCTCGCGTCAATGCTCGTCGCCATCACGATCGTCCCGACTGCGGCCGCGCATTTCGATCTGACGCCCACGGACAACAAGACCGTGGACGCGGCCGACGGCGCCCTTGTGAGCGGCGTGGGCTGGCTCATGGCGACAGCGGTCAGGCGTACGTTCTGCATCTTGGGCGTTGCGGGCGCGAGCGCCGCCATCATTCTGATGCTGACGCCGCCAGCGGAGTATCTCCCCGAGGGCGAGGAGCCAAAAATGTTCGCGCGGCTGAACGCCCCGCCGGGCTACAACCTCGAGACGATGGAGGAGATTGGAACGGACCTCCAGGAGTGGCTGCTGCCCTACGTCGAAGATGACCCAGAGCGCTTTCAGGCCGGCAAGGCGGAGGTCCCCGCCATCAAGTATTTCTTCTTGATGGTGGAGGCGAGCGGAATCCGCATCATCGCCGAGACCGTCAATCCACGTGACATCACAAAGCTCATGGCGGCCGTGAGCGAGAGATTCCAGACTTATCCTGGGATGCGAGGGTTCGTGTCCCGCGGTTCGATCATCACCAGCAATGACGGCGGGACACGCAGCGTCAGCGTCGACATCGCGGGACCCAGCCTCGAAGAGGTCTATGCTGTCGCGGCAAGCGCCTACCGCCGAGCCGGTGAGATTTTCGACAATCCCCGCATTCAAGCGGAGCCGGCGACGCTCAGCCTGTCTCAGCCTCTGATCGAGGTGCGCCCGAAATGGGAGCGCGCGGCGGAGCTTGGCATGTCCGCGGCCGATGTCGGCTTCACAGTCGCGGCGCTCACAGACGGCGCCTATGTGGGCGAGTTCTTCCGCGGCGATGAGAAGATCGACATCTATTTCTACAGCAGGGATGCGTTCGACACCTCTCTCGACTCGCTCCCGCAGATGCCGGTGTACACGCCACAGGGGGCCATCGTTCCGCTGTCCTCGGTGGCCGATGTTCGGGAGACGGTAGATACGAATACGATCCGCCGCATAGACGGTCGGCGAACCGTCACGCTGAACATCATACCGCCGAGCGATATCGCCCTTGAAACAGGTGTCGGCATCGTTCAGGAGCAACTGATCAATCACCTCAAACGTGCGGGTGACGTCCCCTTCGAAGTGAGCATGACGATCTCGGGCGCATCGGACGACCTGAATGCGACGCGCGATGCACTTGCCGGAAACTACCTGGTCGCAGTCGTGGTCATTTACCTCTTGCTCGTCGCCATCTTCACCCATTGGGGTTATCCGCTACTGATCATGACGACGATCCCGCTTGGCGTGGCCGGCGGGCTCGTTGGGCTCGCGCTGATGAACTGGGTCGGTACGATCCTGCCGCGGTTTGGGCTCGACCCGCTGGTGCAGCCATTCGACATGATCACCATGCTCGGTTTCCTCATTCTGATGGGAACCGTGGTGAACAATCCTATTTTGATCGTTGACCGCGCTCTGTCCAACGTGCGTGAGAAGGCCATGCGCGCAAGACAGGCGGTGATGGAAGCAGTCTCCTCGCGGCTTCGCCCGATCGCCATGTCGACGGTCACCACGATCTGCGGCCTTGCCCCGCTCGTGTTCATTCCGGGTGCGGGCACAGAGCTCTATCGCGGCGTCGGCGCGATTGTCCTATTCGGCATTCTCGGCACGGCGATTGTGACGCTCACCTTCCTGCCGGCGCTTTCGATCACCGTGTTCCGTCTGGCTGGCTATGGCAAGGAGACAGATACGCGCTCTTCCTCGCCTGCCCCCTCGCCCGCACCGGGCGAGTAACGCAGACGCGCGCAAGCGCGGTGTCACGAGACGCTCGTGTAAACAATGCGGAAAAGTTGGCGCGCCGGGGAAGATTCGAACTCCCGACCCCCAGATTCGTAGTCTGGTGCTCTATCCAGCTGAGCTACCGGCGCAAAATTGAGGAACCGCAATAAGTTGGCGGCTCGGCACATCAAGGGGCGTGCCGTGTCCGGCTCCCTCAAGACCCGCCTAGGTAATACCTTAGGTGTTTGATAGCAAGGCCATTGCGCGAAACTTGGCTCAAATCGGCTCCGAGTGATAGAGCGAAGCGCGTGAGGGCCCAAGCCCCATGTTGACGTACGCTGAAACGCCGCTCCACGAGGCTCCCAGATAACCGCGCCTGAAGAAAACAATGTCCGGGACGAACCAACCTGATTTTCTGAAGAAGCCGCTCGACGAGATGAGCGAGCAAGAATGGGAATCCCTATGCGACGGCTGTGGGCTCTGCTGTCAGATCAGGGCAGAAGATATCGACACGGGCGAAATCGTGCTGTCCAACGCAGCTTGCCGCTTGCTTTGCTTGGACAGCGTGCGCTGCACGGACTACGCAAACCGTCGCGCCAGGGTCGCAGATTGCGTCAAGATCACGCCCCAAAATGTCTCTGAGCTGAACTGGCTGCCCCATACATGCGCTTACCGCATGGTGTACCGAGGGGAGCCGCTAGAGGATTGGCACCATCTCGTCTGCGGCGACAAAAACCGTGTCCACGAAGATGGCCCCTCGATGAGAGATGAGCTTGTCAGCGAGGACTCCGTTGACTGGAGCGAATGGGAATAGGGCACGTCGAATAGCCTCGACGGAGGCAGACAACCCGACACACTTTTCGGCTATAGTCAGGACCACAACTGCCAAGGGAGAAACACCATGACTCGATACGTTTCTGGATGGGCCGCCACGATCGCTGCGGCGGCGATGGCTCTGACACTCGCCGGCTGCGATCCCGCAACCGAAGGCGACTCCGGCGCGGAGAGCAGCGCATTTGTCGGCAGCTACACGACCAAGGATACGCAGGGCAACGATATGTCGGTCACCCTGGACGCACAGGGTTCGGCCACGGGCAAGCGGCTGGACCAAGACCTCTCCGGTTCGTGGAAGGTCGAGGGTAACACCGTCTCGATCAACTGGAACGACGGCTGGGTGACCAAGATCACCAAAGACGGCGACAGCTACAGCAAGACGGCATTCAAGGACGGCAAGGAAGAAGGCAGCAAGGTACCGGCGGAGAAGGCAAAGTAAGCCGGAAACCCGAACGCGCAATCTCGCCTAAGCACGGCGGCGTCGCGCCCGCTCCAGTTCTACGACAACGTCGGGAATTGTGATGCGGAACGTGGCGCCGCCGTCGTTGTTGACCAGTTCGATCTGGCCGCCATGGGCTGCTACCAACTCGGCTGAAATCGCCAAACCTAGCCCTGAGCCGCCTTTCCGGGCGACGGTCTGGAAGGCTTGGAACAGACGCTTGCGCGCTTGTTCGGGAACGCCGGGCCCCGTATCCGAGACATCAATTGTCACCACCGCCCCGTCCCGGCGGGCGAAAACGCGGATCGCTCCGATGCGGTCAGGTTCGCTCTCGAAAGCCTGAACCGCATTACGGCAGAGATTTGCAAGAACCCGGTAAAGCTGGTCGCGGTCAGCGTCGACCTCAAGGCCCTCTTCGAGTTTCGCCTCCCAGTCGATAGCCCCCGGCCGGGGCAGCGCAAGGGCGTCACCGACCTCGAACACAAGCGGCGCCAGTGCAAAGCGCATGCGATTAGGTGGCGTCTCTTGGGCCTGTCCGAAATCGAGGGTTTGTACGCAAAGACGGATCGCCCGGTCGAGCGACGCAATCAGCTTCGGTACGAGGCGCTGCACGGTCGGGTCTTTAACTTCTGCGAGGCGGTCGGAAAGGAGCTGCGCGCTTGCCAACATATTGCGAAGGTCATGACTGATTTTGCTCACGGCAAGACCCAGCGCCGCCAAACGTGTCTTCTGTGACAGTGTCTGGGAGAGCTCGTTCTGCATCGCGGCGAGCTCACGCTCGGCCGTGCCGATCTCGTCGCGCCTCTTGGAGGGAGCGATGATCCGGCTCGGATCCTCCGGTTGTTCGGCGAACCGAACCATGTTGCGCGTGAGTTGCGTCATTGGCTTCACCAGCAGCCAGTCGAGTGCCAGGAAGACAAGGGTCGCCGTGATGATGGAGATCAGAATCGACAGGCCGAGAATGTTGAGCCCGAACGTCTGCATTGCGGCCTTGAGGGGCGCCTCATCCAACACGACGTCGACCATCCCGCCTGGGCTAAAATCGGGCTCGCCTACAACGCGGATCACGCGGTTGCCAGGCCGGACATAAACCATGAGAGCGTCCGCAATGAGCTCGGCCCATGACGCATCGCGCAAATCATAGGTCTCGACTTCCTCTGGCGTCTCCACCTGTACGATGAGCACGCGCTGGTCTTCATGCTTCACCGAAATCGCCTTGACGCCCGCGCGCTCCAAGAGCTCCTCTCGCAGCTTCTCGGGAAGCTGCCCGTCGGGCGCGGCTTCCGCTGCCACCGACGCGATCTGCGCAGCCTGCAACCGCTCCATTAGCCATTGCTTGCGAAAGTTGGAGACCGACGGAACGAAGACAAGGACTTCAGCCACCATCACAAACAAGATGGTCAGCAGAAGGAGCTTCGTGGACAGCCCGGCAACAGCCCGGGTCATCGGCGAGGAAGCAAGGTTCTTGCGCTCAGTTTGGTCGTTCACCGGCTATGCTCTTCACTGAGGCTCAAGCGCATCGGCGCCTGGCTAAGCTGATAGCGTTTCACCATAATACCCCTAATTGAGGCAATAATCCTCGCCTTATGATCGTTCTTGAACACAGCCTTGACGGGGTCGCCCTTGATGTTCCAGGTGCTCGAGTCCTGCAGGGCCGGAGCAACTTCGTACTCCATATGGAGCAGAGTATGGGCAAACGATCTGCTGTCCATCAAAGGAGGCGAGGCTGCTCGTTTTTGATCAGGCTCACTTCCGGCAGCATAGTCGCAACGTCGTTCGCGGCTACCAGGAACACCGTCGGTCAAATAGATGGATAGCGTCGGTGGTCATTCTCGCTGGGAATGTGCTCAACGTGAGCTAGACCCCTAATACGCGTCGCCACCAAGCACATCGCCAATTCCACCGAGGATTGTGCCCTCTCCGACACTCCGTCCGCCTGTCTGCGGCATGGAGGCGTGGATTCGGCCAGCTAGTCTGGAGAATGGCAGGCTTTGGATCCATACTTTTCCTGGCCCTGTCAGACGCGCGAAAAATACGCCCTCGCCGCCAAAAATTTGCGACTTAATGGAACCGGCTCGCTCCAGATCAAAGTTCACGGTCGGCGTCATTGCGGCGACGCAACCCGTGTCCACATGCAGGTGCTCGCCCGGGGCCAGATCGCGTTCCAACAGCGTCCCTCCGGCATTGACAAAGGCCCATCCGTCACCAGACAGGGTCTGCATGACGAAGCCTTCTCCGCCGAACATGCCGGTCATAACTTTCTGCTGAAAGTACACGCCGAGGGAAACACCACGCGCTGCACAAAGGAAAGCATCCCTCTGGCAGATTAGCTGCCCGCCAAGATCGTCAAGTTTCATCGGAACGATGCGGCCCGGATAAGGGGAAGCGAAGGCAACGGTCGCCTTACCTCGGCCCTGATGGGTGTAAACGGTTGTGAATAGGCTTTCTCCAGTGATCAGCCGCTTACCCGCACCGACCAATTTATCGAAGAAACCTCCTTGAGAGCCTGCGGCCTCGTCAGATCCGTCTCCAAAAACGGTATCCATGGTGATGGAGGCGTCCTTGAACATGAGGCTACCGGCCTCCGCAATAGCGCTCTCACCCGGATCAAGCTCAATCTCGACGAATTGACTCTCAGACCCTTTAATCTCGTAAGCGATGTCATCCGCCATGCCCGTTTGCCTATCGTGCCGGGCAACCGGAATACTTGGAAACAAGACAGGGACGCTTGGAACCGAACCGAATACTGCCATTGCTTGACTCCTTTGAAAGCGCGCAATTCCTACTCGGCTCGTGTAAACAAACCCTCTACTACTAATTGCAAATTTGCGTCTTCGGAGAACGGACCAGGACGCTTCGGGGACTTACCCAAGCTTGCGCAGCAATCCAATGATCCAGCGCGGCCATCTCTTCCAGAGCATTGGGCGATAGTAGGAGAAGGCAACGCGCTTCGAAATCTCGGACAAGGTGGGATATGGCAGTACAAGCGATGTCAAATCGCCGATGCGCATCTCCTTGGCGACTGCAACGAGCCAGAGCTGCAACAACTCTCCAGCTTCCGGCCCGACGATCGTCGCGCCAAGAACGGTGCCGTCTTTTTTTGTGATGACTTTGATGAAGCCTTCGGTCTCGCGCTCGCATTGCGCACGGTCGTTGTCGGCAAAGGGCCAGCGGTAGATTCTGATGCGCCGGAATTTCTCGCGCGCTTCGTGTTCGGTCAAACCGATCTGTGCCAATTCCGGGTCGGTATACATCACCCTTGGAATATGCATGGCGCTAGCATCGGGCTTAAGCCGGAACAGCGCGTTCTTGATCACGATGCTCGCATGGTAATTCGCGAGATGGGTGAACTGCTGACCGCCGACCGCATCGCCGATGGCGTAGATCTTCCGATTGGACGTCTTGAGCTGTTCGTTCACCTTGATGCCGTGTTCGGTATGCGAGACCCCGGCACGATCGAGACTGAGGCCCTTCAAGTTTGGCCTTCGGCCCGTGGCCACGAGAATGTGCGATCCCTTGACCAGGACATTCTCCGTCCCCTGCTGGAAATGGACGGCCAGCCCCTGAACGGACGGCTCCACCCGCTCAATACGTGTCTGCGGGTACATGGCGACGCCTGCTTCCTCCAGGCGCTTGAGCACGACCCGTGCAGCCTCGGGGTCCTCTTTCGTGATGAAATCCCCGGTGTCGAAGACGCTCACCTCGGCCCCGAGCATGCTGTAGGCCTGGCCCAGTTCCAAACCGATGGGCCCGCCCCCCAGCACGATTAGGTGCTGCACCCGCTCACCGAGATCGAAAATGGTTTCGTTGGTCAGGTAGGGAACGTCTTCAAGCCCCGAGATGGGCGGGATGTTCGGCGTGCCGCCCGTGGCAATCACAAAGCGCCGCGCTTTGACAAGGACCGGGCCGGCTTCCAGCGTCTCCTTATCGAGGAAACTGCCTTGGGCCTGGATGACGCGCACCCCGAGCCCTGTGAAGCGCTCGAGGGAGTCGTTGGGTGCGATATTGGCGATCGCGCGGTGTACGTGATCGTGGACGGCGCGGTGATCGATCTGGGCTTCGAGAACGTCGATACCGAATGTAGAAGCGGTCCGGACTGCGTCGGCGCGCTTGGCCGCCGCTAAAAGAGCCTTGGATGGTACGCAGCCATAGTTCAGGCAGTCGCCGCCCATGAGACCCTTCTCGACCAGTACGACGGACACACCGAGTTGGGCGGCGGCGGCGGCCACTGAAAGGCCGCCCGAGCCTGCGCCGATCACGCAGAGGTCAGGAGTTAGCTCCTCTTCCATTCCTGCTTTTTGTACCCCTTGCGCCGCCCCGGCAAGCTCAACCAATCAGATCGTCCGGCGGCTCAGCTTTTTTGCCACAACCGGAATGAGCGCTACTACCCCCAACGCCACGACCGCTGCGATCACGTTCGTGGTCAGCAGAGCACTGGGATCGATCGCGAACATACACGAGTCATGACCGGCCTCCCCGGCCTTTGCAAGGCAGGATTCGTAGGAGGCCTGCTGCGCATCGATCACACTGTCGAGGCCCGCGCCAGCCAGAGCGAAGGCGAAGGTCCCAGGGATGATGCCAATGAAAGTGGCGAGGACATACGTCCCGAACGACACGCCGAGCAGCCCCGGGGCGAGGTTGATGAGCCAGAACGGGAACACCGGTACCAATCTGAGGAAGAGCAAGTAGCTCAGCGCATCCTCTCGAAAGCCCTCGGCAAACCGCTGCAGCTTCGGACCAGCCTTGGCGATGAGAACATCCCGCAGGGCCCCGCGCGCGACAAGGAAGATGGCCGTTGCCCCGATTGTGGCGCCAAGAACAGACAGGGCGCCGCCGATGAGCCAGCCGAACAAAAAGCCACCGGCGATGGTAAGCACCACACCGCCGGGGATCGAAAGCGCAACTATGACAGCGTATAGGAGCGTGAATGCGGCCAAGGCGAGCACATAGTGATCGTGCATCAAGGTCCGCAGGCTTTCGTGGTTGGCCGCCAGCTGTTCAAGGCTCAGATAATGGTGCCAGCCCATGCTCACGACCAAGGCGGCAACGCCGGCTAAAGCCAGCAGCGGCCAAAGCCGCTTCAGCCAATCTGCTGCCCCCCAAGTCATGTTCTCTACGTGCTCCATGCCGACCGGCACTCCTTTCATGGATCAAGATTCCCGGTAGGGGATCAAGTCTCCTATGTTTCCGGTCGCTTATAGATAGGACCTACTAAGCCGGATGGGGAATGCCCTGTCGCAGCCTTGTGATGGACCGTCAGCCGCTGTGAAGCGTTTCGGCGCCACTGATGCCGTTTTGGGACGGTTTTTGGGGCGTTGTAGGCCGAAAAGTCCGCTGATTGATTGACTTGCCCGCTTCCCGCACCTATAAGCCGCTCCGAACCATTTCGCCTCCGAGGCCCGCTTTCCATGGTGAACTGCGAGGACGGATGGCAGGAGAAAGTCCGTGAAACGCACTTATCAACCCTCGCGGCTCGTCCGCAAACGGCGCCATGGTTTTCGCGCGCGCATGGCTACCAAGGGTGGCCGCAAGGTGATTGCGCGCCGCAGAGCCAAGGGCCGTAAACGCTTGTCAGCCTAGGCGGCATCGAACCGCCTCACCCCGGTGACGGCCATCGGACGTCTCAAGACCCGGTCTGAGTTTGTGTTCGTGAAGGGCGGCAGGCGCTTCGCGACACCGTCATTTGTGCTGCAAGCCCGGCGCCGCTTGCCGAGCTCAACCCAGACCCCCGAGTTAGCCCGTTTCGGCTTCACCGCGACCAAACGCCTCGGGAGCGCGGTCGTCCGCAACCGTGCGCGGCGGCGACTCAGGGAGGCTGTGCGCCTCGCTGCCTCCAGCGGCGCCATCGACGGGTATGATTATGTGTTGATCGCGCGCGGGGGCGCGGTACAACGGCCTTTCACCGAGGTGATCAAGGATCTTCAGCGCGCGCTGACCAAGGTGCACGAGCCCGCGTCGGGCAGGCGGCACCGTAAGCCCCCTTCGGCCTAGCGCCGATCGGAAAAACCGAGCACGACAACAGCCACCGGGCCCAAGACGACATGGACGAGAACAACCGCAACTTTATCTTGGCGATCGTACTGTCGATGACCGTACTCTTCGCCTGGCAGTTCTTCTTCGTGCCGACGAAGCCGCCCGGCGAGCAGCAGGCCGCTCAGACAGGGCAGACCCAACGGACTGGCGAGCAGGGACCGCCGGCCCCATCCGCCGAGGTCGGTCAGGCGCCGCGCCCAGGAGCCGGCACCGCGCCACAGCCGGAAGGGTCCCCGACGGGCGTCACCCGGGCGGCGGCGCTGGCCGCGTCCCCCCGTATCGCGATTGAAACACCAAGCGTTCGCGGCTCGATCTCGCTTAAGGGCGCGCGCATCGACGATCTCACGTTGAAGGACTACCGGGTGACTGTCGATCCCGACAGCCCCCAAGTGATCTTGCTTTCGCCGGCTGGCGGACCGCATGCCTATTATGCCGAGCGCGGCTTTGTGAGCGCTGGAGCGCGCCAGATGCCCTTGCCGTCCGGCGACACGCTGTGGACCGCCGAGGGCACCGGAAAGCTTACGCCCGACACGCCGATCACCCTCACCTACGACAATGGCGAGGGGCTCCAGTTCACCCGCACCATCTTGGTCGACGACAAGTACATGTTCACGATCGACGACAAGGTGACGAACACCGGCACCGAGACGGCCACCATTTACCCCTACGGCCTCGTCTCGCGGCACGAGCTACCCGAGACCCAAGGCTTCTACATCCTGCATGAGGGGTTGATTGGCGTCGTTGACGACGGCCTAGAAGAAATCAGCTATAGCAGCGCCCTCGAAGACCAGCCCCAGAAATTCAAGAGTACGAATGGCTGGCTCGGCATTACCGACAAGTATTGGGCGACAGCCATTGTGCCTGCGCAGAACATTCCGTTCGAAGCCAAGTTCGCGGGGTCGGACAATGGCGGCCGCAAGCGCTTCCAGACCGATTACTTGATGAACGCCATGGACGTTCCGCCAGGTGGCACCATCAACGTGTCGGGCCAAATCTTTGCTGGCGCCAAGGAAGTGAACGTGGTGGACGGCTATGCCAGCACCTACAACATCCCCAAGTTCGATCTGCTGATCGACTGGGGCTGGTTCTACTTCCTAACAAAACCGCTCTTCTACGCGCTCGACTACTTCTTCAAGTTGGTCGGCAACTTCGGCGTCTCGATCTTGATCGTCACGGTACTGATCAAACTCGTGCTGTTTCCGCTCGCGAACAAGTCCTACGAGTCCATGAGCCGGATGAAGAAGCTGGCGCCGGAGATGCAGAAGATCAAAGAGCGCTATGCCGACGATCGAATGCGTCAGCAGCAGGCGATGATGGATCTGTACAAGAAGGAAAAGGTGAACCCTGCCTCGGGCTGTTTGCCTATACTTGTGCAGATACCGGTCTTCTTCGCGCTCTATAAGGTGCTCTTCGTTACCATCGAAATGCGCCATGCGCCGTTCTTCGGCTGGATCAAAGACCTTTCGGCAGCCGACCCAACGTCGATGTTCAATCTCTTCGGACTCATTCCGTGGAACCCGCCATTGTTCCTGATGGTCGGCGCCTGGCCGATCATCATGGGTGTGACCATGTGGTTCCAGATGAAGCTGAACCCGGCGCCGCCAGATCCGATTCAGCAAAAGATCTTTACTTGGATGCCGGTGGTCTTCACCTACATGCTGGCTTCGTTCCCTGCGGGCCTAGTGATCTACTGGGCCTGGAACAACTTCCTATCGATCCTTCAGCAATCGGTGATCATGTGGCGCCAGGGCGTCGACATTCCTCTGCTTGAGAATCTTGGCTTTAGGCCACCGAAGGCCCCAGTCGACGACTCCGAGGAAGCCAAAACCGCTCGGGCCACAGCCGAGGAGAAGCGCAGCGCCAAAGCCTCGCGGCGGGCTGAAAGGGCGGCGAAGCAGTCCGCCGCCGAGATGGAATCGGACGAGGCGGCTGACGCGGCGGAGGAGGTGGTCAACGGCGCCGAGGCTGAAGCGCCCGCTCCGAAAAAGGCCGCGCCCAAGAAAGCTGCAACCAAGAAGCGGGCCCCACGCAAGCGGGCAGCGAAGAAAGCCGCTCCCAAAGCGACCGGCAACGAGGCAGATGGGGAGAGCCCGGCCTAGCGCCGACGCTTTCCGCTTGTGGTTGCCCGTGAAGCCGGGCACTCCATGACCATGACCGACTTCGAATTCACCAAGGCTGAGCTTTCGCGCGGTAAAGCTCTGTTCCGTACCCCTTGCGATTTCGTTCTGGGAGCCGTCGCCGTTGACGGGCTGCCTCAGGACGGCCGCCCCGAAATCGCCTTTGCCGGGCGATCGAATGTGGGCAAATCGAGCCTTATCAATGCGCTCACCGGACGCAAGACGCTGGCACGTGTCTCCGTAACGCCAGGACGAACCCGCGAGCTCAATTTCTTCACCCTTGGCGCCAATGGACCCGACGGCGCGGGCAGCGCCTATCTCGTGGACATGCCGGGTTACGGCTACGCGAAGGTCTCCCGATCCGCGGTCAAGGGGTGGACGCGGCTCATCGAGGACTATCTGAAAGGCCGCCGCGAGCTAAAGCGGGTTTTCCTGTTGATCGATGCCCGCCATGGCCTGAAGGCGAATGACCGGGACACGATGACGCTCATGGACGAGGCCGCTGTCTCCTATCAGGGCGTCCTGACAAAGGCCGACAAGCCAAAGAGAACCGAATTGGAGGCGGTCATCGCGAAGACGGAGGCGGAGCTTGCCAAGCGCCCGGCCGCCTTCCCCCATCTGCTCGTCACCTCGGCCCGAGAGGGTGTCGGCATCCCCGAACTGCGGGCGACAATTGCCGGCCTCTTGCCAAACGGCGTTGAACGTTAAGGCCTTCCGCCGCTATAAGCGCACCCGTGACAGATACGAAGACAGACTCGCCCTCGGGCCCTGATACAGCCGCGACCGGCGCCGCGCTGACGGACGCGCTCGGCTCGGTGCACACCAAGGCGAAGATCTTGTCCGAGGCGCTGCCTTACATGCAGCGCTACGATCGCCAGACAGTCGTGGTGAAGTATGGCGGCCATGCCATGGGCGATCCGGAGTTGGCGAAGGATTTCGCTCGCGATGTGGTGCTGCTGAAACAGGCCGGGGTGAACCCCGTCGTGGTTCATGGCGGCGGCCCGCAGATCGGGCGCCTGCTGGAGCGCCTCAACATCAAGTCAGAGTTCAAGGACGGCCTGCGTGTCACGGACCGGCAAACGGTCGATGTCGTCGAGATGGTCCTTGCGGGGTCGGTGAATAAGGAAATCGTCTCTGCCATCAATGATCAGGGCGGCAAGGCCGTGGGCATCAGCGGCAAGGACGCCAACCTGATGCGGGCTAAGCGGCTCGAACGGCGCGTACGTGATCCTGAATCCAATATCGAGAAGGTCTTGGACCTTGGTTTCGTCGGCGAGCCCGGGCTGGTCGAGCCGCATATCATCGACGTCATCATTCAGTCCGACCTAATCCCGGTAGTAGCGCCGATTGGCGTTGGCCCCGAGGGCGAGACGCTGAATATCAACGCGGACACGTTCGCGGCTGCCGTCGCAGTTGCGCTCAAGGCGAAGCGCTTGCTGCTGCTAACGGATGTGGATGGCGTTCTGGACAAGGACGGCAACCTCGTCCGCTCGATGACGACGACGGAAGCGCTTGAGTTGATCGCCGACGGCACCATTACCGGCGGCATGATTCCGAAGATCGAAAGCTGCATCGACGTCATCGCCGACGGCGTGGAGGCCGTCGTCATCATCAACGGCAAGGTGCCTCACTCGGTCCTGCTGGAGCTCTTCACCGAGCACGGCGCCGGTACGCTGATCGAGCGGCGGCGCCTGGGCGGAAACCGCACGAGGCAGCCATGACGCCTGCCGTGGCCAGGAGCCCCGTCGAGCGAGGGTTCGACCATGTGGAGACCTGGGTGTTCGACCTCGATAACACGCTCTATCCGGCTGAGTGCGATCTGTTCTCCCAAATCGACCGCCGCATGGGAGCCTTTATCGCCGAGACATTGGATCTCTCGCTTGAAGACGCGCACGCCCTCCGTAGGCAATACTATTTCGAACACGGGACGACGCTCGCTGGACTGATCCGCCTCCACAACATCAAGCCGCACGACTTCCTCGACTTTGTGCACGATATCGACCTCGCCGTGGTCGATCCATCACCGGAGCTCGGCGCCGCGATCGCGGCCCTGCCGGGCCGAAAGCTGGTCTTCACCAATGGCTGCCGCAATCATGCGGAGCGGGTGACGGCGAAGCTCGGCGTCCGGGATCTCTTCGAGGACATTTTCGATATTCACGCCCTAGAATACGTGAACCCCAAGCCGTCGCTGGAAGGGTTCAGGCGTTTCTTCGCAGCGCATGACATCGCCGCGGAGCGGGCGGCACTCTTCGACGACCTGCCGCATAACCTCGAAACCGCACACGCGCTCGGCATGACCACGATCTGGATCGACTGCCGCGCCATGGGCCGGCCTGAGCACGTGGCGCACGAGGACTGGGCCGAGTTGCCCGAGCACATTCACCATCGTACGGAGGCGCTTACGCCCTTCGTCGCCGCCATTGGGGCTTCGCTCGCGGAGGATGCGGAGAGTCGCAAGACTCCTGACCGCGAAGGGAACCCACGTTAATCCAAAGCGTTTCGGGAGAGGTCTATGTCGCACGATCATCTGAAGAACTTCATCGACGGCGCATTCGAGCACGCATCCGATATCAATTCGGACACGAAGGGTGTGGTGCGCGACGGCGTCGAGGAGGTTTTGGACCTGCTCGACAAGGGCGAGTTGCGCGTCGCCGAGAAGATTGATGGCGAGTGGGTCGTCAATCAGTGGGTCAAGAAGGCCATCCTGCTGTCCTTCAAGCTCAACGATCCGAAGCGGATGGATTGCGGGCCAGATGGCTCGTCGTGGTGGGACAAGGTCCCCTTGAAGTTCGAGAAGTGGAAGGCCAAGGACTTCAAGGAAGCCGGCTTCCGCGCCGTGCCTGGCTGTATCGTCCGGCACTCGGCCTTTGTCGCTCCCGGGGTCGTCCTCATGCCCTCCTTCGTCAATCTCGGCGCGTATGTCGATAGCGGCTCGATGATCGACACTTGGGCCACGGTGGGCTCCTGCGCGCAGATCGGCAAGAACGTGCATTTGTCGGGCGGGGCCGGCATTGGCGGCGTCCTTGAGCCGCTGCAAGCCAATCCTGTGATTATCGAAGACAATTGCTTTATCGGTGCCCGCGCCGAAGTGGCCGAGGGCGTGATCGTCGGTGAAGGCTCCGTGCTCTCCATGGGGGTCTATATCGGCCAATCCACCAAGATCATTGATCGAGCGACAGGTTTCGTGCACCAGGGCCGCGTACCGCCCTACTCAGTGGTGGTGTCGGGGTCCATGCCGGGCAAGCCGCTGCCGGACGGCTCGCCAGGTCCGTCACTGTATTGCGCCGTGATCGTCAAGACCGTGGACGAGCAGACTCGTTCCAAGACGTCGATCAACGAATTGCTGCGAGACTGATTTCAGGTAGAGTGCCGTCGCGGGCTGCTGGCCTCGGCCATGACAGTCCCTCGGTTTTTTTGCAGTTCATGCGTGCCCAAACAGACAGTACCATTTGCGACGTCATGATTCGGGCCTAGAGCCTTTCATGGCTAGGACCTGAAACTTGCGTCAGACGCTGACCAAGGGGGAAACGATGGATCTGCAGTACATCTTCACATCGCTGGAGGGTCGCATCAACCGCGCCAAATGGTGGGCCGGTGTTGTGATCCTTGGCATCGTCAGCATCATTCTCGGGGTGTTGATCGAAGTGATCTTCGGGACAGGTTTCTTTGGCGGGTTCTTGGCGACGCTCGTCGCGCTGGCGCTGTTCTTCCCAACCTACGCCGTATGCTCCAAGCGTTTCCAGGACCGGGAAAAGCCTGGAAAAATGGCACTCTATGGTCTGGTCCCGTCGCTCATTGCGAGCTTGCTCGACGCTTGGGGCCTAACCGGAACGCCGGATCAGCTGAATGCCCTCGGCTGGCTATGTGTTCTGATCAATCTTGGTGTCGGCCTGTGGTTCTTGATTGAACTCGGCATCCTTAAAGGAACGCCGGGGTCCAACCAATATGGCGGCGACCCCCTGGCCGCCCTGAGCTAGGACGCCTCCAAACCCCGGCGTGCTGAAAGGCTGCCACCCGCGGCACTGCGCTGTTCCCCCGCTTGCCATCGGCGCGGCGCGCCGTCATGTTTCGGGGCCGCGCCCGGCATAAGCGCTTCAAGTTCTTAAGGACAACCTTCATGTCTACGCCCGCCGACGACGCGGTCGCCATCGCACAAAGTCTCATCCGGTGCCCGAGCGTCACGCCGCAGGACGCTGGCGCCCTGGAGGCGCTGAGCCAGCCCCTTCGGGCGGCGGGCTTTTCCTGCGAGCGTCTGCGCTTTTCCGAGGAGGGGACGCCTGACGTTGAAAATCTCGTGGCCCATATTGGCGACGCTCACCCACATCTGTGTTTCGCCGGCCACACGGACGTCGTGCCCCCCGGCGATGAGAGCCTGTGGAGCCATGCACCCTTTGGCGCGGATATCGCCGACGGGCGGCTTTACGGTCGCGGCGCCTCGGACATGAAGGGCGCGGTGGCCTGTTTCGCGGCAGCGGCGATTGACTATGTAACCTCTCAGGGTGGCGAGATACCCGGCACGATCAGCCTGCTCATCACGGGCGACGAGGAAGGCCCCGCGATCAACGGTACGCGGAAGGTCCTCGCCTGGATGCAGGAAGCCCATCTTGTGCCGGATCATTGCCTCGTCGGCGAGCCATCGAACCCTGCTGTCCTGGGCGAGATGATCAAGATCGGGCGCCGCGGTAGCCTCACAGGCAAGCTCACTGTGACCGGGCAACAAGGCCATGTGGCGTATCCGCATCTAGCAGCCAACCCCGTGAAGGGCATCGTGACGGCGCTGGCAAAGCTCTACGAGTCGCCGTTGGACTCTGGTAATGCGCATTTCTCGCCGTCAAACCTCGAAGTGACGAGCATCGACGTGGCCAACCTGGCGACAAACGTGATTCCGTCCAGCGCCGAGGCACGCTTCAACATCCGCTTCAATGACACGCATGAAGCGAGCTCCTTGAAGGCCATGCTTCAGGCGAGCATTGGCGTATCGCTCCAAGGCACGGATCTTAGCTTTACCTTGGATTTCGCCCCGCACGCCGATGCGTTCATCACCAAGCCTGGCGCCCTCGATAGCGTCCTCAGCGACGCCGTAACGGCGTTCACCGGAAGGACGCCCGTTTTGTCGACCGGCGGCGGCACATCTGATGCCCGCTTCATCAAGGACTATTGTCCCGTAGTGGAGTTTGGCCTGACGACAGAGACTATCCACAAGACGGACGAGAATGCCGCCCTCGCCGATCTCGCAGCGCTCTCCGCAATCTACCGGCAATTCATCGCGCGTTACTTCGAAGCCTTCGGAGACGGAACGTCCGGAGCAGATAATGGCCGGTGATCCTCGCCCCATCGGCGTGTTCGATTCGGGCATGGGCGGCCTTACCGTGCTTCGGGCGCTCGTCGCGCGTTTGCCGGAGGAGCAGTTCGTCTATCTCGGCGATACCGCGCGCCTCCCCTACGGCACCAAGAGCCCCGACACTGTGCGCGCCTATGCGCTTCAGGCCACGCATCTTCTCCTCAGCGAGGATGTGAAGATGGTGGTGATTGCTTGCAACACCGCCTCAGCCGTTGCGCTCGATGCACTGGGCGAAGCGCTCGCGCCCGTACCCGTGATCGGGGTGATCGAACCAGGTGCCCGCGCCGGCGTTGCCGCCACGCGCAGTAAGCGCATTGCCGTCCTCGCCACTGAAAGCACCGTCAAAGGCGCTGCCTACGCGCAGGCGATCCACCGTCTGATGGCTGATGCCCATGTCGAGCAGATGGCCTGCCAGGTTTTCGTGGCGCTCGCCGAAGAGGGGTGGGCAGACACCCGCGCAACAACGGCGGCCGTCGAAGACTATCTCCAGCCCCTCTTCGCTCAAGCCGATGCGCCCGACACGCTTGTGCTTGGCTGCACCCATTTCCCAGTTCTGGCGACGGCCATTCAGCGGCATGTGGGCGATGCGATCACGCTTGTGGACTCAGCGGAAACGACCGCGGCCGCGGTAGCCGAAACCCTGGCCGGATTGGATTTGAAGGCAAGCGCTGATTCAGGAACGCGCGCCATCCGCTTCTTCGCCACAGATTCTCCAGAACGCTTTGCCCGGATCGGCGCAATCTTTTTCGGCGGCGCTATTGATGACGAGGCGGTGACGCTTGTCGATCTGAAGATGGCCTGACCACTAGAATGGCCTGCGCCGCACAGCCCCGAAGGCCGCTATCTGGGCTCAATAGTCGACCTTGACGAGGTAAAGGCCGCAGGCTGGCGCGACAGGCCCGCAAGCCGACCGGTCGCGCGCTTCCAGGGCCCGTTCAAGATCGTCAGCTGTCCAACGTCCTTCGCCGACGCATTTGAGCGAACCGACCATGGACCGCACTTGATTGTGTAGAAACGAACGCGCTGAGGTTTCGACCCGGATGATCTCCCCGTGCCGCGACACGTCGAGCCGGTCGAGGGTCTTTTCGGGCGAGGCCGCCTGACACTCTGAGGACCGAAACGTCGTGAAGTTATGATGGCCCAGAAGACTTTGCGCGGCTTCATGCATGGCCTTCGCATCGAGCGGCTTGAACACACCCCATGCCCGGTTACGCTCGAGCGCCAGGGGGGCACGGCGATCGACGATACGATAGATGTAGTGGCGCGCTGTCGCAGAGAAACGCGCATCGAAACTGTCCGCAACGCGCTCGCAAGACAGAACCGAGATCGGATCGGGGCGCAGTTGCGCATTCAAGGCATCGCGCACTCTTGGGGCGCCCCAGTCCTTCTCCAGGTCGAGGTGTGCGACCTGTCCCGTCGCATGCACACCGGCATCGGTGCGTCCTGCCCCGCGCGGGATCGCGGGCTCACCCGAGAACGCCTCCACCGCGAGGGCGATCCGTCCCTGTACGGACATTTGTCCGTCCTGCAACTGCCAGCCCACGAAGGGCGTACCGTCATACTCAATAGTGAGTTTGTAGCGGGGCATGACCTTCCGCCCGCCTAGAGAAGCATGCTGCCGAGCGGCAAGTCCACGCCGCGGAGGAAAGCATCCGCCAGCATGGGTTTTTTGCCGGCACGTTGAACCCGGGTGAGGCGCACGGCGCCGTCTGAACACGCGACCGTCAGCCGGTCGTCGAGAAGCGTTCCTGGTGCACCGCTCCCCTTCTCCAGCGTCGAACCCTGGACTTTGACGCGTTCGGCTTTGCCGTTCTGAACGATCTGGAACCAGGCGCCAGGATAAGGCGACAGTCCGCGAATATGGTTGTGAACGTCTTGCGCGGGACGCGTCCAATCGATCCGCGTCTCTTCGTTCGAGAGCTTCGCCGCATAGGTCGCGAGGTTGTCGTCTTGCTCCACACAGTGGAGCGTGCCTTCTTCGAGCGATGCTAGCACTTCCACCATCAGTTCCGCCCCGAGCGCAGACAGGACATCGTGCAACGCCCCGGCCGTCATGTCGGGCTCGATGGCAATACGCTCCATGAGGCACACGGGTCCCTCGTCGAGGCCTGGGGTGACCCGCATAATAGAAACGCCGGATTCGGCGTCGCCCGCCATGATCGCACGGTTGATCGGCGCGGCGCCCCGCCAGTGGGGTAGCAGTGACGCATGAATGTTGAACATGCCGCGCCGCGTGCCGTTCAGAACCACGGCTGGCAGAATGAGCCCATAGGCGACCACGACGGCGGCGTCCGCTTCGATAGCGGTGAACTGCTTCTGCTCGGCCGGGCTCTTCAGATTCTCGGGCACGCGTACCGGAAGACCTAACGCCTCGGCCTCTGCGTGCACTGGCGATCGGCGCAAAGCCATGCCGCGCCCCGCAGGCCGCGGCGGCTGCGTGTAAACCGCCACGATCTCGTAACCCGCCTTAGCAATGGACAGGAGAGCCGGAACGGCGAAGTCCGGCGTGCCCATGAAGATGATCCGCATGAGGCGGTCTTAGGCCGGTTCGGTGCGCAAGGGAAGCCGCTTCGCCCGGAGCCTTACGTCGCCGCCGCGCGTTTCTGCTTGGTGAATTTCCGCACGATCATGTCGCGCTTCAGGCGGGACAGATAGTCAATGAACAGAATCCCGTTCAGATGATCGACCTCGTGCTGAACGATGGTGGCCAAAAAGCCGTCGAGCTCGGCCTCCTGCGCTTTACCCTCGCGATCAAGATAGGACACGCGGGCCACAGCCGGCCGTTCGACCTCGGCCGTGACCTCGGGAATGGACAGGCAGCCCTCCTCGTAGAGCCGCATTTCGTTGGAGCGCTCCAAAATCACGGGGTTGGCCATGGCGATCGGCGCCGGCTCCTCTTCGTCGCGGGCCGGATCCATGACGATCACGCGGCGCAAAACGCCGATCTGCGGCGCGGCAAGCCCGACGCCCGGGGCGTCGTACATCGTCGCCAACATGTCGTCCATAAGCGTCCGCAACTCGTCGTCCACGCGCTCGACGGGCTCGGCCGTCTGGCGCAACACGGCGTCGGGAATAGTTACGATAGGATGGATGGTAGCCATAACTAAAGCTGACATAAGGAGCGTTCGGCTTTCGGTCAATGCGCTCCTTTGCGACAGAGCACTCCGCAGCGCCGCCCCGCGTGTTCCTGTTTTGGTCTAGTCTCCCGAATCAGCCTATAGCTAGGTCCTATGGTCCTTGAGCCCCTGCAGATTGGGACGGTGATCGTCGATCCTGTGCTGGTAGGCCTTGTGCTTGCCGGCTTGGCAGTGTTCGCGCTACTCGTGCTGGCCGCGGTGCTCGTCATTCACCTTACGCGGCGGAAGCAAAATGCCGCCGCTCAGGACGAGCAGCTCGGCGAATTGCGGGTTCGGCTGCAGACTCTCGCCGAGATCAGCGTGACGCGGCATGGTGAGCTGGCGCGCGCCGTGAACGACCGGCTCGACCGCATGACCCACAAGGTGGGCAGCGATCTCAACGAAAGCGCCCGCAAGACGCATGAGACCATTTCGCGTCTCAACGAGCGGCTGGCCGTTATCGATACGGCCCAGAAGAACCTCACCGAGCTCTCCGGCAACATGGTCAGCCTGCAGGAAATCCTGGCCAACAAACAGGCGCGCGGCGCGTTCGGCCAAATGCGCATGGAAGCCATCATCAAGGATGCCCTCCCCGCCGGTGCCTACACGTTTCAGGCGACGCTTTCCAACAATAAGCGGCCCGACTGCCTCCTACATATGCCGAACACACCGGCGGGTCTCGTGATCGATGCCAAGTTTCCGCTGGAGGGCTTCGAGGCGTTTCGCGCCGCCCGAACCGAGGAGGACAGGAAATACGCCGCGCGGCGCATTCGCACCGACGTGGGCGAGCACATCAAGGCGATGGCGGAGAGGTACTTCATCGCGGGCGAAACACAGGACACGGCCATTCTATTCGTCCCCTCCGAATCCATCTCGGCGGATTTGTCGGAGCACTTTCCCGATATTCTGCAAAAGGCTCATCGTGCGCGCATCGTCATTTGCGCGCCAAACATGCTGATGCTCGCGGTGCAGACCATGCAGGCGATCCTCAAGGACGTGCAGATGCGCGAGCAAGCCCACCTCATCCAGCGCGAAGTGACTACGCTCATGGCGGATATGGGCCGCTTTCGCGACCGCGTCCTCGATCTGCAACGGCATTTCGGCCAAGCCAATGCCGACATCGACAAAATCCTTACCTCGGCTGACAAGATCACCAAACGGGGACAGAAGATCGAGCAGTTGGAATTCGAAGACGAAGCCCAGACAGCAAGAGGCACGCGTAACGGAACGCCGGTGAAGCCATCTGCTGCCGCCGCACCCGATGTGACTCAGGCCAGTGCCGCGCGGCCCTCGGGTAAGGGGCCGCGTATTATCCGTCAGCCGGATCTCTTGGCGGGCGAGTAGACCAGCAAGACAGACCGAGGGGGCAATCGATGGATCCGACCGTCGCAGAAGCCGTAAAGGACTCGATGTGGATTTCCACCATGAATGTGTCGATGCTCGATCAGATCGCTGTCGGGGGCGCGACGAGCCTCGTCAATCTGATCATTCATGCGATTCTAGTCGGCGCCATCGCAGCAACGCTGCGAGACCTCGCCAGTACGGACACATCCTTTCCCGGTTTTCTGCAATATACGCTCGTGATCGTCGCCACGGGGTCGCTGTTGGTGATCGGCCATTTCTGCGAATGCGTGATCTGGGCCTATGTCTACAAATGGGTCGGCGCCGCGCCTGAGAATACGGACCTCATCTACTTCGCCTTCGGCAACTACACGACGCTGGGCTATGGCGATGTGGTGCCGAAGCCCGAATGGCACATGCTCGGGCCGCTAACGGCGCTTAACGGCGTCATGCTGATCGGCTGGTCTACGGCGCTGGTCTACGACCTCCTGCACCGGTCGGTGCGGTCGCCGGGCCAGCGCTAGGGCGCATCAGCACTGCGGACGTTGTCCGGCGAGCCGCCGTTCCCGCGTCCGAAAAGCCTGGTGATTGGCCACAGACCGCGCTTGGGCGCAAACAGGAAGACCATCAAGAACGCAAAGGCCTGCACCAGCACAATGCAGGCACCCGTGGCGCCATTGATATGAAAGCTGATCAGCGTGCCGAGCACGGATGACCCGCACGCCACCGCGACGGCGATCACCAGCATGCGTTCGAAACGGTCCGTGAGAATGTAGGCCGTGGCGCCCGGCGCGATCAGCATGGCGATCACGAGGATGATGCCGACGGCCTTGATCGAGCTGACGATCGTGAGCGAGAGTAATACCAGCAGCCCATAGTGCAAGACGTTGACCGGGAGTCCGATAGCCCGCGCATGGTTGGGGTCGAAGCAGTAGAGCAACAGGTCGCGGCGTTTCGCGAGCACGACCAGTAGCGTCCCGCCAGCGATGATTGCGGTCTCGATCAGATCGCCAACGGTAACGCCAAGGACGTTACCGAAGAGGATGTGATTAAGGTGCTGGTCAGTCTCGACTTTGGTGAAAAGCACAAGCCCAATGCCGAACATGCCTGAGAACACGATACCCATAACCGTGTCTTCTTTGACCCGGCTGTTGTACTTCAGATAGCCCGTCAGCAGCGCGCAGGCGAGACCGGCCACGAAGGCGCCCACAGCGAGCGGAATGCCGAGCACGAAGGCAATGACGATGCCCGGCAGAACCGCATGAGAGATCGCATCGCCCATGAGCGACCAGCCCTTGAGCACGAGATAGCACGACAGCACCGCGCAAACGGCGGCCACAAGAAGCGACATGCCTAGCGCGCGCTGCATGAAGTCATAGGCAAAAGGCTCTATCAGGAATGCCAGAGGGTCCATCAGGCGCCCTCCCGCGCTGGGCCATGTGCTGGCAGCGCCTTCTCTTCACCGACGTTGCCATCCCGTACCGCCCGAGCCTTGCGGCGCGCGGCCAAAACGCCGTGTTTCGGCGCGAAATAGAAGACAGCGAGGAACAACAACGTCTGAAGGGTCACGATGACACCACCCGTCGCGCCATCGATGAAGTAGCTCAGGTAGGCGCCAACAAAGCTTGTGATCGTTCCAATGGCGACGGCGATCGCAATCAGCCGGTCGAAGCGGTCGGTGAGGAGATAGGCGGTCGCACCGGGTGTCACGACCAGTGCGATCACGAGACAGGCGCCGACGGTTTGCAACGCCGCCACGGTGCAGGCGCTGAGAAGCGTAAAGAAAACGATCTTCAACGTTCGTGTGCGTATACCAATGCTTCGGGCATAGGTTTCGTCGAAGAAGGTGACCATCAGGTCCTTCCAGATGAACGCCAGCACTGCCAACGAGACGACAGCAATGATGACGACTTGCATCGCGTCTTCATCGGGAATCGCCAGGATGTTGCCGAGCACGATCGTCTGGATCGACACGGAGGTCGGGTACAGGGAAGCCATCAGCACGCCAAGCGCAAACAGCGTCGTGAAGACGAGGCCGATAGTGGCGTCCTCGCGCAATCTGGAACGCGCCTTCACGAAAGCCATGCCGAGCGCAGCCAGGATACCGGCGAAGAAGGCGCCGACCGCAAAGGGCGCACCGATGATATAGGCGCCGGCGACACCAGGAACGATGGAGTGAGCAAGCGCGTCGCCCATCAGCGACCAGCCCTTGAGCATCAGATAGCAGGACAGGAATGCGCACACCGCTCCCACGAGCGCACTGACCCACATGGCCTTCCACATATAGTCATAGGCGAAGGGCACGAGGAGTTCGGCTAGGAGGTCGCTCATTCGCCTCCTTTCCGGTCCGGTCGCCCTTCTTTTTTCTTGTTCTTCTTCACGCCATAGAACACGAGCGGGCGTTCGTCGTCGGTAATGACGTTGAGGCTGCGGGCATCGTCGTCTTCATGAAGTGCATGTCCGCTGAGTTCGAAATTACGCAGCACGCCCCCGAAGGTGCGCTCGAGATTCTCCTGGGTAAAGGTCTCGGCGGTCGGCCCCGCCGCCAGCACCGTGCGGTCCAGCAGGACGACCTGGTCGCAGAAGTCAGGCACGCTGCCGAGATTGTGTGTCGAGACCAGAATTAGGTGCCCTGCGTCCCGTAACTCGCGCAGGAGATCGATGATCGCAGATTCCGTCGTTACGTCGATGCCCGTGAAGGGCTCGTCGAGCAGGATGATGATCCCCTCTTGGGCCAAGGCGCGCGCGAGAAAAACGCGCTTCTTCTGTCCGCCGGAGAGCTCACCAATCTGTCGCGTGCGGTAAGCACTCATATTCACGCGGTCCAGCGCCTCGTCGACTTTGCGGCGGTCTTCGTTGGACGGAATACGGAGGAGATTCATGTGCCCGTACCGGCCCATCATGACGACATCCTCGACCAGAACCGGGAAGTTCCAGTCGACATCCTCGCTCTGTGGAACATAGGCGACGATGTTCATCGACACCGCCTTGTCGACGGCAAGACCACATAACTGGACCTGACCGGCGGAGGGCGTCACAAAACCCATAATGGCTTTGAAGATTGTCGACTTGCCGCTGCCGTTGACCCCCACCAACGCGCAGATCGTGCCTGGTCCCAACTCAAAGGACGCGTCACGCACCGCCGTGAAGCCGTTCGGGTAGGTTACGCTGATGTCCCGCACCGCGATACTCGCGGGACGCGCCATGGCTTCGGAACGGGTCAGCAGGTCAACACGGTTCATATCGTTCTTGGTTTCTTTCGAAGTCTCTTCGATCGTTGCCTAGTATCCTCGCCTACGATCCTTGAGCGTTCTCAAATCCGTCGGCGATTGTATCGACGGTGACATTGAGGAGGTCGAGATAGGTCGGTACCGGTCCGCCCTCCTTGCTTAGTGAGTCCACATACAGAACGCCACCGTAAGATGCACCGCTTTCCTTAGCGACCTGCTTTGCGGACCGGTCAGAAACCGTGCTCTCCGAAAAGACGACCGGGATCTCATTCTTCTTTACGAGCTCAATCACACGACGGACCTGTTGGGGCGTTCCTTGTTGGTCGGCATTGATCGGCCAGAGAAAGGACTCTCGCATGTCATAGTCACGGGCAAGATAGGAAAAGGCGCCTTCGGAGGTGACCAGCCAGCGCTTGTCCCCGGGAATTGCCGCGAGCCGTCTGCGTAAGGGGGCATCCATCGCCTTGATCTTGTCCGAATAGGCCGCGGCGTTCTTATTGTAGGTATCGGCGTTCTTGGGGTCGTATTGCACCAGCGCCTTGCGGATGTTCTCCACATATTGGAGCGCGCTTGTCGGCGACATCCAAGCATGCGGATTGGGCTTGCCGTTGTACGGGCCTTCCGTGATGCCCATCGGCTCGATGCCGTCGCTCACCACCACGCCCGGGACGCCCTTCACGTTCTGGAAGAACTTCTCGAACCAGCGCTCAAGGTTGAACCCGTTCCATAGAACGAGATCCGCATCTTGCGCCTTGACGATGTCGCCCGGCGTCGGCTGGTAGTCATGGATCTCAGCGCCCGGTTTGGTGATCGACTCAACCACGGCCGCATCGCCGGCGACATTCTGAGCAATGTCCTGGATCACCGTGAATGTCGTCACGACGCGAAACTTGTCGTTCCCGGCTTCGGAGCCATCCGATGTCGTAGCCGAGTCCTCATTGTCGCAGCCAGCAAGGACCGCAATGGCTAAGACGGCTAAAAGAGCCACCAAAGCCCTAAATTGTCCCGCAAAGCGTACTGTCACCGGAAGCCTCCTAAATGCAGTGGACCGTTCATTTTGCAATGCAGCATAGCTCTAGTTGCAAATCATTCGCAAGTAGAAATTTGGGATTCTTCTAAAGTGACGCAAGGGGTGCCGGTCCAGATGGCGCTTTTCCTTGGACAGGCGGGCGCGAAGCCATGACGGACAGGCGGGCGGCTGGTAAGAACGACTCATGACGGCCACAGAGGGAACGTCCCCAAAACCTGAGGTCTCGGAAACGCGCCGCAGTTGGACCGAGATCCTGTTCACCCGGAAGATGCTGGCCTGCATCTTCTTGGGCTTCAGCTCGGGCATGCCGCTCTTTGTGCTGGTGTCGCTCGTGCCTGCGTGGCTGCGCGACAACGGCGTGGACCTCGCGACCATCGGTTTGTTTGCCCTAATCGGGCTTCCATACACCTGGAAGTTCTTGTGGTCGCCGGTGATGGATCGCTTCAAGCTGCCGTTCTTAGGACGGCGGCGAGGCTGGGCTTTGCTGACGCAGGTGCTGCTTTTGATCTCGATCGGATTTCTGGGGCACTTCGACCCGGGCTCCTCGATTGAGCCGATTGTCTGGATCGTCTTCGCCGTCGCCCTGTTCAGCGCGAGCCAGGACATCGTGATCGACGCCTACCGGCGCGAGCTCCTGGCCGACGACGAACTCGGAACCGGCACCTCGTTCTGGATCAACGCCTATCGTCTGTCTGGTTTGGTGCCGGGCTCCCTGGCGCTGATCCTCGCCGATCACCTCCCCTGGTCGACTGTCTTCTGGATCACCGGGGCCTTCATGCTGATCGGCATTATCACGACCCTGCTGGTCAAGGAGGTCAGCGACGACGAGCTGGCACCGCATACGCTGCGAGAAGCGGTGATCGATCCCTTCGTCGAGTTCTTCAGCCGAGACGGCATTAAGGCTGGCCTCGCGATCCTCGCCTTCCTGTTCCTCTACAAGCTCGGGGACAACATGGCGACGGCGCTGGCGACGCCATTCTATCTGGACATGGGCTACAGCAAGACCGAGATCGGCAGCGTTGCAAAGTTCGCCGGCCTTTGGGCGGTGCTCGCCGGCGCAACAATCGGCGGTGCGGTCATGCTCAAGCTGAGCATCAACAAGGCGCTTTGGCTTTTCGGGCTCGTCCAGCTCCTGACCATCATTCCTTTTGTCTGGCTGAGCCAAGCAGGGCACACCCTCACAGGGTTGTTCATCGTGGTTAGCGGTGAGTATCTCGCGGTTGGCCTCGGCACGGTCGCCCTCACGGCGTTCATGGCGCGGGAAACCAGCAAGGCGTTTACGGCGACGCAGTTCGCTTTGTTCTCGAGTCTCATCGCCGTCCCGCGGACGTTTGCCAATGCGACGACGGGTTTCATCGTCGAGAACGTTGGCTGGACCCAGTTCTTTGTCATCTGCACGCTGCTTGCGATCCCCGGCATGTTGATGTTGTTCATCGTAGCCCCTTGGGGCAAGGCGGATGAAACGCCCGACGAGGAAGCGCAGGAGGAAGCCCTTGAGGACGAGGCGGCCGCCGAGGGGGAGGCAAAGCCATGAGCGATGGCGGGCGGCTCTTATGGATCGTCGGTGTCTTTGCGGCGGCGACTGTCGGCGTTCTCGCTGGAATTTGGATCGGCGGCGAGATCGAAGCAGGCGTCTACGAAGAGATCCTGACAAAGGCCAACTTGCCAGCGGAGTGCTGGGAGAGAATCACGGCCGGCGCGGAGAGCTTGGTCCGTGAACTTGAGGGCGAGGACAAGCCCACCCCGGCTCCGGTTGAATAGCGTCACCCGCCCATGGCTTTTCGGGCTTTGACGGCGGCGGCCAGCGTACCCTCATCGAGATAGTCAAGCTCACCGCCAATGGGCACGCCTTGCGCTAGGCGTGAAACTCGGACGTTACAATCGGCGAGCTGGTCGGTGAGGTAATGCGCCGTGGACTGACCTTCGACCGTCGCATTGAGAGCGAGTAGGATCTCCGATACCTCCTCGGCGCGCGCCCGTTCGATCAGTTTGGGAACATTGAGGTCGTCTGGGCCAACGCCATCTAAGGGTGATAGCGTGCCGCCCAGTACATGGTAGCGTCCATTCACCACGGCCGCCCGCTCCAGCGCCCAGAGATCGCCCACCTCTTCCACGACGCAGATCAGCGAGCCATCGCGCGTCGCATCCTGACAAATCGTGCACGGGCTTTGCGTGTCGATGTTGCCGCAAATCTCGCAGGTGAGAATCGTATCGCGGGTTTCGGCGAGCGCGGCGGCTAGCGGGTCGAGTAGCTGCTCCTTCTTCTTCACGAGATGCAAGGCCGCGCGGCGAGCCGAACGGGGACCCAGTCCCGGCAATCGCGCCAGGAGCTGTATAAGCCGCTCGATCTCGGGACCCGCCGCTGCGCGCGCCATGGACAGTTTCCTCACCAACAGTTCTGCAAACGCGGGATTTCCCGCGTACTGCCGTCCGGCGTCCGGCGTCGCAATCGGCATCGCCGCTGCCAAAAACGCCGACGGCACGGCCCAGCTTAGCTGAGTCGTGCCGTCGATCTAGTTCGGAAACTGTGTGAAGGCGCCAGCGTTTAGGCCGCTTTCTCGATGTCTTTCTGCTCAAGATATTGCAGGAGTGTTTCCGGCGCGCTGACGCCATAGGGGTCCTCTTCATGATTGTCGGAAAGGCCAGGTTCCTCGAACCACACCTCGATGACACCATCGTTGACAACGGCCGCATAGCGCCAAGAGCGCATACCGAAGCCGAGATTCTTCTTGTCGACCAGCATGCCCATCTTGCGCGTGAACTCACCTGAACCGTCCGGGATGACCTTGACGTTCTTCAGGTTCTGGTCTTTGGCCCACTTGTTCATGACGAAGCTGTCGTTGACGGACATGCAGTAAATGTCCTCGATGCCTAGGCCTCGGAACTTCTCGAACGAGACCTCAAAGCCCGGCAGCTGGTATGTCGAACAGGTCGGCGTGAAAGCGCCAGGCAGTGAAAACAAGATGACGCGCTTTCCCTTAAAGTAATCGTCGGTCGTCATGTCCTGCCAACGGTAGGGATTGGGCCCACCGACGGATTCGTCTCGCACGCGCGTGTGAAAGGTGACCTCAGGGAGTCTTGTTCCGGTGTTCATTTTTTGTCCTTCAGATGGTCTGCAAAGCTGCCGTTCAAACGACCCGTCCGCCGATCTGACTTCCGCGCGCACCTTCAGGAACTTGGCAAAAGCCACCCCGCAGCGCCGCTCGATTTAGAGCCGCGCAGGCCACCGCCTTCTGCCGCCTCGACGGTCCATTCCGTTCAAAGCTAGGATGAGAGAATCATACACCAGCTACCGCAGCGCAGCATGGTGACTTTGCGCCGCAGCACGCCGCTTACCGCACGATCGATCCCGCGCGGTTTGGACGAGAACGCAACTAGAAGAGCTTAAACCCGGGTGGGATCGGCAAGCCGCCGGTGAGCGAGGCCATCTTCTCCTTCATAGATTCCTCGACCTTCACCTTCGCGTCGCCGTGGGCGGCAATGATGAGGTCCTCGAGAATCTCCGAGTCCTCCGGCTTGAGCATCGAGGAATCGATGGCAACGCCTTTCATCTCGCCCTTGCCATTCAGCGTCACGGTAACCATCCCGCCGCCAGCACGGCCCTCGCAGGTCATGGCCTCCATCTGCTCCTGCATGTCCTGCATCTTGCCCTGGAGCTGCTGTGCCTGCTTCATCATGTCCATGAAGTTCTTCATCGCGGTCCTTGTCTGTCGCGTTGCGTAATCGTTGAGACTTTGATCGATAAGACCCTGATCGATGCGGCGCCGGTCGCCATGCCTAGGTGGTGCCACCCCTCGTCATGACATCATCTTCGGGGGCAACGTCCGAGGTCTCATCCCCAGCCGCCGGCTCTTGTGAGATCGTGCGCACGTCCTCGATTGTGGCGTCGGGGAAGTGCCGCAGGACTTCTTGAACGGCGGGATGGGCCTGGAGCGCCTCGATCTCTTGGGCCGCCTCCGCCCGGCGCTGAGCACCCAAGGGCTCCTCGCCCTCCTGTTCGCTCGTAGACACAATCCAAACACGGCCGGTCCAGGATTTGAGCTTCCGCATCAGCTCTTGCAACAAGTCCGGCGCGGCCAGCGGTAACGGGTTCAACGCTATATCGCCCGGCTTGAAGTGCACTAGACGCACCTGTTCTAGAAGCGCGTTCTTGAGCTTGAGATCACGCTTTGCATCCGCAAGCGCGACAACATCCTCGAGGCTCAGAGGCATCGGCAATTCAGGCGCGGGACCTAAGTCGGACGCGTCGGCAAATCCGGGCGGTGCCGGGTTCTCGGATTCTTTGCCGCGCTGTTCTTGTCGCACTGCGGATGCCGTGACCGGCACCTCGGGCCGCGGTGCTTCAGCGGGCGCAGCGAGCTTGGCCTCATCGCTCTTCGCCGAATCTGTCTTCGCCTCATCGGTCTTGGGCACACTTTGACGTGCCATCTCTCCCGGCGGTGGCAGGTCCACTACATAAGCAAGGCGAACCAGCACCATGTCGGCGGCAGCGAGCGGACGCGGGCTGCTTCGCACTTCGTCATGTCCCTTGAGCAGCATCTGCCAGGCCCGCGCGAGCACCGGCATCGACAGCCGCTTGGAGAGATCCCCGATCCGGCCGCGCTCCTCTTCTCCCGCCGCGGGATCGATCCCATCGGGCCCTGCAGCCTTTGCTACGGTGACCGCGTGCACCGCATCGGCGAGGTCTGTAATGACCTGCCCAGGTTCCGCGCCATCACGATTGAGCTGGTCCAGCGCTGAGAGCGCGCCGCCCGCATCGCCTTTCAGCACCGTTTCCAGCAAGTCAAACACCCGCCCCCGGTCCGCAAGGCCAAGGAGCGCACGGATGGTGTCTGGCTCAATCTTGCCGGACCCAAAGGCAATGGCACGGTCGAGAATGGAGAGCGCGTCGCGCACCGAGCCCTCGCCTGCGCGAGCGATCAGCGAAAGCGCGGCTGGCTCCGCCTCCGTGCCTTCTTCCTTAGCGACATGCGCGAGATGCGTGGCCAGCGTCTCCACATCAATGCGCCTCAGATCAAAGCGCTGACAGCGTGACAAGACCGTCACGGGCACTTTGCGGATTTCTGTTGTGGCGAAGATGAACTTCACGTGCTCGGGCGGTTCCTCGAGCGTCTTTAACAGGCCGTTGAAGGCCTGCTTGGAGAGCATATGCACCTCGTCGACAATATAGACCTTGTATCGCGCCGTGTTGGGCTTGTAGTGCGCGCTGTCGATCAGGTCGCGAATGTCGTCGATGCCTGTGTGCGAGGCAGCATCCATCTCGATCACATCAAGATGGCGGCCTTCGAGAATGGCCCGGCAGTGGACGCCCTCTTGTTGGATGTCGATCGTAGCGCCCTCGCCATCTGGCCCTTCGTAGTTTAGCGCCCGTGCGACGAGGCGAGCGGTGGTCGTCTTCCCCACCCCACGTACGCCGGTGAGCATATAGGCCTGTGCAATGCGGCCCGAAGCAAAGGCATTGCGCAACGTTCGGACCATGGGGTCCTGGCCGATGAGCTCGGCAAAAACCTTCGGCCGATACTTGCGCGCCAAGGCCGCATGGCTGGCGATCTCACTTCGGTTCGGGTCTTGAGCCTGGTTTTCGGACATCGGGAAAGCGGCACTCACGCCTTAGAGTCAGTCGGTGCATCAGTTGGAGCCGCCTCTCAAGCCTCCAGGCACAAGATGGCAGTGCGCGCCGAGTTTACGCGATGCACGGGACGCACGGAACAGATGCACGAAAAGAGGTGGGAGGCTGAACAATCAACCCGCGAAACGCTCGTTAGGGCTGCTTCCTTCCGGACCTGACCCGGTTGGCGAGGCACGCGCCTGCCGCCAACCTCCCTATCCACAATATCGTGGAAGCTAGCCCTTGTGGCAAGCGGGTGCGGCACCAATCTAGCCAAGAGCGCTGGGAATCCACCCGGATGAATCGCTGGGTGAGCCGCCAGGAGGGCCCTATGGATAGCAGCCAGCTTGCGATCTTCGATGCGATGCCTTTCCTCTTTTGGGCAAAGAGCGAAGACGGGCGATACGTCTGGGGCAATAGGAAAATCAACGAATTCGCCAAGCAGAACGTGCTTGGGAAGACCGACGATGACCTTCCCTGGGCCGACAACGCCGAGGCCCTCAGAGAGGATGACCGCGAAGTCTTGCGAACAGGGAAACCCATCTTCCGTCACGAATATGTCGATCAGTCCGAGAAGGGCCAAGCCACGCTGAGCGTCTGCAAGTTTCCGGGCGTTCTGGACGGTGCGCGATGCGTGATGGGCGTCTCCTTCGTGATCGAATAGGCTGCACCGGACCATGACCTCCCAAACCGCAGGCGTAAACGTTCACTCCTTCACCGATATCGATGACTCAAGCTTATCGACCTACGTCGCGACCTTGGAGATTTTCGATGCGGTCCCACAGCTTCAGGAGCTGAAAGCGCTGGCTCGAGCGCGTGTCCGTCCTGGCGACGCGATCCTCGATGTGGGATGCGGATACGGAATAGAGAGTCTCCAGCTGGCTCCATTAACCCAGCCGGGCGGCAATCTGATTGGAATCGACAAGAGCAGTGCGTTTGTCGACCTCGCCCGCAAACGTGCCGCCGACGTGACGTTGCCCGTCGATTTCCGCGTTGGCAATGCCGAGGCGCTCGCGTTTGATGACGATACCTTTGACCTATCTCGTGTCGAGCGCGTCCTCGTTTATCTGGCGGACCCGAAACAAGCTTTAAGTGAGATGCGCCGGGTAACGAAGCCGGGCGGCACGATCGAAACGATCGAGCCAGACTTTGGCACCGATATCATCAACGTGCCGGACAGAAAGCTCGCGCGCCGAATTCGCGATTACGAATGCGATGTGAATGTCCCGCAGGGTCTCTTGATGCGCGATATGCCCTGGATCCTAGAGGACCTCGGCTTCAACGACATCGAGATCAACACGCGTATTCTGGTCTTTCCGGAGCAGCTCGCCGTGGACTATTTCATTCAAATGGGCGCGAATGCTCAACGCGCCGGCGTCATCAGTAAAGACGAAGAGGAGGCCTGGGCCGCGGCCGTCAACGCGCTAAAGGCCGATGGGCGGCTGTTTGCCACCATTGGCTATTACCTCTTCACCGCGAAGGCCTGACAGGGGGCCGGCGCCGAAACCACGAAGGCACTGGATCGACGTTGCGACGTTGAAGCCTTCATGCTTCGACTACGCTTTCAGGGTGCGGCGAAACTGGCTCGCAGGATAGGTGCCAAGGACCCTGACTTCACTCGTGTAGAAGTCGAGCTCCTCCATAGCGAGCTGCACGGGCCGCGCATCAGGGTGCCCTTCAATGTCGGCGTAAAACATGGTCGCGTTGAACGATCCCTCCAACTGGTAGGATTCTAGCTTGGTCATGTTCACTCCATTCGTGGCGAAGCCTCCCAATGCCTTGTAGAGCGCAGCGGGCACGTTACGGACGCGGAAGACAAAGGTCGTCAAGACGGGACCGTTGTTGACCTTTGTCTTCACAGGCTTCGCGGACAGGATGACGAACCGTGTCGTATTGTGGGCCGCGTCCTCGATATCCCGCTTGGCGACTTTGAGCCCGTAGATTTCGGCCGCGAGCTTTGACGCGATGGCTGCCTGAGTCGGATCGGCCGCTTCGCTGACGTGTCTCGCCGCACCGGCGGTATCGGCTTCGGTCACAGGTTGGAGCTTCAGGTTGGCGATGATCTTTCGGCATTGTCCGAGCGCCATGATGTGGCTGTGGACGGATTTGAGGCCAGCAAGCTTGGCGCCTGGCAGCGTGAGCAACTGATGCCGAATGCGCTCGAAATGCTCTCCAATGATGAAGAGGCCCGAGTCGGGCAGTAGGTGATGGATGTCCGCTACGCGCCCGGCGACCGAGTTCTCGATTGGGATCATTGCGAGCTTCGCAGCGCCCGTCTTCACGGCGGCGAGCGCATCCTCGAAGGTGGCGCATGGGACCGCCTCCATATCCGGATAGGCATCGTTGGCCGCCAGGTGCGAGTTGGCGCCCGGTTCTCCTTGGAAGGCGATTCGATTTGCGCGCTTCGCTGCCATCGCAGTCTTGAGCTTCTTCGTTGATCTGTAGGGGCAACGGCAGGAAATTCTTATGCGGTTTCAAGAATTTCGCGCGCCCGTGTGAGGTCGGCGGGAGTATCGACACCGAGCGGAACCGTGTCAACGAGACCGACATGAATGCGCATGCCGGCCTCCAGCGCGCGAAGCTGTTCGAGCTTCTCGCGCATTTCGAGCGGTGAGGGCCGAAGCCCCACAAACTGTTCTAGGGCTGCGCGACGGTAGGCGTACAGCCCGATGTGATGATAGAGCGGGCCCTCGCCATGGGGCGCGGTGGCACGCGTAAAGTACAGGGCGTTGAGGATACCGCCGCGCGACAGCGGAGACCCGACTACCTTCACGACGTTCGGATTGGTGCGCTCTTCGTCGCGCACGATTTCCGCGGCGATCGTGCCAATGTCGGCCTCGCCGGACTCGAGGGCTTCGACGCATTTGCGAATTAGCTTGGGCTCGAGCGTCGGTAAATCTCCTTGCAGATTTACCACGACGTCAAATTGCCGCTCGGCGTCGGCTGCCTGCAGCGCCTCGTGGATTCTGTCGGACCCACTTGCATGGTCCGCGCGCGTGAGCACGGAGTCGCCACCGGCGCGGGCCACTGCGTCCTGAACCGCTTGGGAATCAGTGGCCACCAGTACAGGACCGCATCCGGCCTCGACTGCCCTGCGCCAGACGTGAACAATCATTGGCTCGCCCGCGATCGACGCGAGCGGTTTGTCGGGCAAACGGGTCGCAGCACGCCGCGCTGGGATGACGATTATTGATTTTGTCATTGTTTCCCGAGTGTTAGCTTTGAAATGCCCTTTGAGACAATCTTGCCAACTACGCTGATTCTGTCAGTTGCAACAACCGGCTGCCCCTTATAGTGTCAACCCGCGTCGTAAGAGCTATTTTGAAGTAGCCTTTTTCCTGCCGGGGGGACATCGAAACATGAAATACTACTTCTACAATAAGGTCGCCATGGCGGTGCTGCTGGCACTGCTGTTGTTCTTTGGCACCCGCACACTCATCGACGTCCTGTATGAAGAAAAGCTGCCGGCAACGCCGGGCTACGAAGTGGCGGGCGCTGAGGAAGACCTCGTTCACGGCGGCGCAGAGAAAAAAGAAGAAGACAAAGGCGCGGCATTCATCTTGGCCATGAACAAGGCGGACCCCGCAAAGGGCGAGCAAGGCGTTGCGCTTTGTAAAGCTTGTCATAGCTTTGAGAAGGGCGGTCCGAACATGATCGGGCCGGGACTTTACGGCATCCTCGGAAAGAAGATCGGCGACCACGAGGGATACACGTACAGCGCGGCTTTGAAGGACCACGGCGGCGAGTGGACCTTGGAGGACATGAATCTCTGGCTTGAGAACCCACAAGCCTACGCCGCGGGGACTACAATGGCCTATGCCGGTCTCCCAAATGTGCAGGACCGCGCCAACATCATCGCTTACATGAACCAGAACAGCGATGATCCGCTGCCAATCCCTGAACCTGCCGAGGCCCCGGCGGCAGAGGAGGCCGCAGACGCCGGCGCGCCAGAGGAAAGCCCTGACGAGGCGGCACCGGAAATCCTGTCGCTGCTGGCCGAAGCCGATCCGGCTAAGGGCGAAAAAGACGCGGCGCTTTGCAAAGTTTGCCACTCCTTCAACGCTGGTGGCCCGACCATGGTCGGTCCGAACCTGCACAATATCGTCGGTGCTGAGCTCGCTAAGAAGGAAGGTTTCAGCTACTCGCAGGCCCTGAAGGACAAGGGTGGTGCCTGGACCTATCAGCGGTTGGATGAATGGCTGCAGAATCCGCAAGCCTTCGCCGCCGGCACCACGATGGCTTATCCGGGCATCGCCGACGCGAAGAAGCGTGCAGACGTGATCGCATACATGCGTAGCGAGACGGAGAACCCGCCACCCCTTCCGGTCGGTGACGCCGTCGCGGCGCCAGCCGAGGAAGAAGCCAAGTCTGAGAACGCTGACGATCCCGGAGAGGCTGCGGAAGACTCTGCGCCGGCCGAAGAGGCCGCTCCCGCAGAGGACGCGGCTCCGGCCGCGGAAACGGCTCCCGCCCAAGAAACTAAGCCTGCGGAGCCCGCAGCGACTGAAGCCGCGGATAGCGAAACGGTGGTCAATTCGCCCAAGGTTTCTGAAGACGCGCCAAAGGCGCCACACAAGGGGGAGCCGCCGTCTCCTAACCAGCCGCAGCCAGTGTTTCCGTCCGAAACTTCGTCCACAATGCCGCAAGCCGATGAGCCGGGCACAGCCGAGAGCGGCGATGGCCAGTCTTCGTGGCCGCAGCCAGTCTATCCGGACGGTAAACCGGACGGCGTCGAGTAGAGACGACAGGCAGCAAGACTGTTTGGATCAAGGGCCCCTTGTCTGGGGCCCTTTTTCGTTGAGGGCGTCCTCGTTGAGAGCACCATCGGCAGGCTCCCCGTCGCTCGCACGCACCGGGCGGCGTATGAATGTCACCATCACGAAGCTGATGACCATCAGCAGGAGCCAAGACCCTAGTTTGGCAATAGACACAGGTCTCCATCCATCCGATTGATTGGGATAGATCCAGGCGCGAGAGAACGTGCTGAGATTCTCCGCAAACCAAATGAAGAGAGCGACTAGGACAAGTCCCACGAGCAGTGGCATGGATAGCCGATAGCGGAAGACTCG
>JASJEH010000084.1 GCA_030064755.1 Methyloceanibacter sp.
ACGCGTAGAAGTCGCAATCGAGGTCTCGCACATCGACGGGAAGATGGACGGCCCCTTGGGCCCCATCGACAAGTACGGGCACGCCATGATCGTGGGCGATCCGTACAACCTCCTTGATCGGAAGGATCGTGCCCAGAACGTTCGACATCTGGGTGATCGCGATCATCTTCGTGCGCGGTGAGATCAGCTTCTCGAAGTCATCGAGCGAAAATGTGCCGTCATCGCCGACGGGCGCCCATTTGAGCACCGCACCCTGGCGTTCACGAAGGAAGTGCCACGGCACGATATTGGAGTGATGCTCCATGATCGTGATGAGGATCTCATCACCCTCACCGATACGCGGCGCCCCGAACGACGAGGCCACAAGGTTGACGGCTTCCGTCGCATTGCGCGTGAAGATGATCTCTTCGTCGTGTGCCGCGTTGAGAAAGGCTCGAACCTTCGAGCGCGCTTTCTCGAAATTCTCGGTGGCCACGTTCGACAGATGATGAAGCCCGCGATGAACGTTAGAGTATTCGGCCGAATAGGCCCGCGTGATCGCGTCGATCACCTGGCGCGGCTTTTGCGCCGACGCACCGTTGTCGAGATAGGTCAACGGCTTACCGTGTACGGTCTCCGACAGGATGGGAAAGTCCGCCCGGATGCGCGCGACATCGAAAGACGACGATCTAGACGCATCAGTGGGCGGAGACATAACGTTCATCTGGGACCCTACTCCAACGGCGTGCCGAGCCACTCGGCGGCTACAATCGTGAGCGCATCGCCGATCGCTTCATCGTCCAGTGCTTCGAACGCCTCGCCAACAAATGCCTGGATCAGCAAGGCGCGCGCCTGATCCTCCGGAAGGCCACGGGCGCGCAGATAGAACAACAAGTCCTCGTCAATCTGACCGGACGTAGCGCCATGGCCGCAAACAACATCGTCCGCATAGATCTCCAGTTCGGGCTTTGAGTCGAACTCCGCCGTCTCCGACAAGAGCAGCGCTTGGGACATCTGCTTGCCGTCGGTCTTCTGAGCGTCTTGCTTAACGACGATCTTGCCCTGGAACACACCGCGCGCCTCGTCGTCGAGGACCAGCTTGAAGAGCTCGCGGCTCTCGCACGACGGAACGTTGTGCTCAACTACGAGAGTCGTGTCGCAATGCTGCCTGCCGCGCGCCAGCGTCGCGCCGGAGATATCCGTGGCTCCGTCTTCGCCGTCGAAGCGGACATAGACCTGGTTGCGCGAGAGCGCGGCGCCGGCTGACAGCTGGAACGCGTTGTAGCGAGCCTCAGTCCCCACATTTGCCGCCCAGACATTCAGATGAATCGTTTCAATGGCTTCCCGCTGCAGCTTGACGTGATGGATTGCGGATTTCTCTGCTAGCGACACGGTGGTCACGGCGTTTCGTTGAAGCTCCTTAGCTCCAAGCGTCCCGAAACTCTCAATAAGGGTTGCAGAAGCACCCTTCTCCGCAACAACAACATTGCGCGTGAAGATGGAGCCGGATGCCCCAATCATATCCAAATGAATTAGTTGGATCGGCTTCTGCAAAGTCAGGCCTTCCGGCAAACGGAGTGCAACGCCAGCCGTCATCAGGGCCGTGTTCAGCGCGATGACGACGTCATCGCCGCAACCCGCTGCGTCCTCTAGGCTCGCTGTCAGCCAGTCCGCAGGAGATTCCAGCATCTGTGCCAACGAGACCACCTCAACGCCATCGTCGCGCAGAGCGCCGATATCGGATAGATCGCCCCGGAACTCTCCGGCGGCGACAACAACGCGATAGGCGGGCAGCCCCAGACAAGCTTTGCCGATTGCAGCTTCTAACTCGGATTCACCAACTTGAACGTCGAGTTCCGCCAGAAGCGGCGGCACATTGTCGAGCGCACCCCGTAGATCGGTGTACTTCCACGCCTCGACACGCCGATGGGGAAGCCCGAGACCGGCATAGGTCCGGATCGCCGCCTTACGCATGGCGGCAATCGACGCATCACCCGGAAGCGCATCGACGGAACGCTCGAAGAGATCGAGCAGCTCTTGCTCGGCTTCGGTTCGGAATTGTTGGACGGGCAAGTCCATCAGCATGCTCCCCTAAGCCGCCGAGGCTTCGTCTTGGCCATATTCGGCATAACCGGACTTCTCGAGCTCCAAGGCCAGCTCCGGCCCACCGGACCGCGCGACGCGACCCTGCGACAAGACGTGCACCCTGTCGGGCACGATGTAGTTCAGAAGCCGCTGATAATGGGTGATTACGAGCATCGACCGCTCTGGCGACCGCAGCGCATTCACGCCATCGGAGACAATCCGCAAGGCGTCAATGTCGAGACCCGAGTCGGTCTCATCGAGAATGCACAGCCCAGGCTCCAGCAACGACATCTGCAGGATCTCGTTGCGCTTCTTCTCCCCGCCAGAGAAGCCGACATTCAGCGGACGGCGCAGCATTTCGATATCAATCTGGAGCTGCTTCGCCTTTTCCTTAACGGTCCGCAAAAAGTCAGGCGTGGAGAACTCCTCCTCCCCGCGCGCCTTGCGCACCGCGTTCACCGCACTCCGAAGGAAGGTCATGGTGGCAACGCCGGGGATCTCCATTGGGTACTGGAAGGCAAGAAAGACCCCCGCTGCGGCGCGCTCGTCCGGCTCCATGTCGAGCAAGTCCTCGCCGTTCCAGGTGATCGAGCCTTCTGTGACTTCGTAGTCCTCATTGCCCGCAAGCACGTAAGACAGCGTTGACTTGCCCGAACCGTTCGGACCCATGATCGCGTGGACCTCGCCAGCGGGAAGCGTCAAGTCGAGGCCGTTGAGGATCTCGCGCCCGTCAACCTTGGCGTGGAGGTTTTTGATCTCAAGCATTGCTACATTCTCAATCATAAAGTTTCGTTTTGTCGTCATGCCCGGACTTGGTCCGGGCATCTAGGTCGTTTCGGCTCAACATGTTGCGGAGCCGGTGGCATGGATTGCCGGGTCAAGCCCGGCAATGACGCGTCTTGGTGTGCCGGCACACCTCATCAGCCCACGCTCCCTTCGAGCGAGATGCCGATGAGCTTCTGCGTCTCGGCCATGAACTCCATCGGTAGCTGCTGCAGCACATCGCGCACGAACCCGTTCACGATGAGCGCCACCGCCTCTTCTTCGGAAAGACCACGGCTTAAGCAATAGAAGAGCTGGTCGTCGGAAATCTTAGAGGTGGTTGCTTCATGCTCGAACGTCGCGGACGCGTTCTTCGCCTCGATATAGGGGACCGTATGAGCGCCGCAACGATTGCCGATCAGAAGCGAGTCGCAGCAGGTGAAGTTGCGGGCGTTTGTGGCCCTCCGATGTGCCGATACAAGCCCACGATAGGTGTTGTCCGAGAAACCCGCGGCGATGCCCTTAGAGATGATGCGGCTCGACGTATCTCGGCCGAGATGGATCATCTTGGTGCCGCTATCGACCTGCTGATATCCGTTCGATATAGCGATTGAGTAGAACTCGCCGCGGCTGCCGTGCCCGCGCAAAATGCACGATGGGTACTTCCAGGTGATGGCCGAGCCGGTTTCAACTTGCGTCCAAGAGATCTTGGAGCGATCGCCCCGGCAATCGCCACGCTTGGTTACGAAGTTGTAGACGCCGCCTTTGCCTTCCGCGTCTCCCGGATACCAATTCTGGACGGTCGAGTACTTGATCTCGGCGTCTTCCAGCGCAACCAACTCCACGACGGCTGCATGAAGCTGGTTCTCGTCGCGCATGGGCGCCGTGCAACCTTCCAGATAGCTCACATAGGAGCCTTTGTCGGCAATGATCAGCGTACGCTCGAACTGCCCTGTGTTCTCCGCGTTAATGCGGAAGTAGGTCGACAGCTCCATCGGACACCGCACGCCTTCGGGCACGTAAACAAACGATCCGTCCGAAAACACGGCGGAGTTCAGGGTCGCATAGAAATTGTCCGTCACCGGGACGACCGAGCCGAGATACTTCTTCACGAGGTCTGGGTGGTCCTTCACGGCTTCGGAGATCGAGCAGAAGATTACACCCGCCTTGGCCAGCTCGTCCCGGAAGGTCGTGACAACCGAGACGCTGTCGAAGACAGCGTCGACTGCAACCTTCGGCGCGCCCTGGACGCCGGCAAGGACTTCCTGTTCTTTCAGCGGGATACCAAGCTTCTCGTAGGTCCGCAGGAGTTCCGGATCGACCTCGTCGAGGCTCTTTGGCCCTTCCGTGCTCTTCGGCGCCGCGTAGTAGTAGAGATCCTCGAAGTCGATTTTCGGGTAGTGAACCTTGGCCCAGGTGGGCTCCGTCATGGTCCGCCAGCGCTTGTAGGCCTCAAGACGCCATTCGAGCATCCACTCGGGCTCTTCCTTCTTGGCCGAAATGAAGCGGACGATGTCTTCGTTCAACCCTTTGGGGGCCTTGACCGATTCAATGTCGGTCGAGAAGCCGTACTTGTACTTGTCGACGTCGATCTCTTTGACACGTTCGACTGTTTCTTCGACTGCGGGCATCGTCTTGTTCCCAAATTGGTTTCGGTCTGTTGCGGACTGGGAGGGGTAGAGCCCCGTCAGGCCGCCTCTTTGTCGCTCTTTCGAAGACGCTTGACGAGGTCGCCAAACGCAATAAGGAAGTTCCGGATATCGTTATCGGAATTGCCAAAACCAAGGCTGACGCGGATCGCTGCGCGCGCCAGCTCTGGCGCCGCCCCCATCGCGGTTAGAACGTGCGAGGTTTCGACTTTTCCAGATGAGCAGGCACTCCCGGCACTTATAGATACGCCTGCAAGGTCAAGGCCGATCACCAGCGTTTCGGCTTTTAGGCCAGGGACGGCGATCGACGTTGTGTTCGGCAGCCGTGGCACGGCCTCCGCGAATATGACGGCATCCGGCGCAATGGCGCGCACACCCTGTTCGAGCGTGTCGCGGCGTCGTGCTAACTCGCCCATGCGCGGCAATTCCTCAGCCGCCAATTCCGCGGCTACTCCAAACCCAATAATGCCGGTCACATTTTCGGTGCCGGGACGGCGGCGGCCTTCTTGTCCACCGCCTGTCATCAGCGGGTGCACGCGTGCGCTCTCGCCCAAAACCAAGGCGCCAACGCCCTTAGGTCCGCCGATTTTGTGTGCCGAAAGCGTTAGAAAGTCCGCGCCCAGCGCGTTGATATCGATTGGCAAACGGCCCGCCATTTGAACCGCATCGGTGTGCAGCAGGCCGCCCGCGTCGTGTACGAGCGCCGCAACCTCGCCGATCGGCTGCAGGGCGCCCGTCTCATTGTTCGCCGCCATCAGCGAGACGAACGGGCGGCTGCCCTCCGCCACAACGTCTTGGAGGCCCTGAGCGAGCCCCTTCAAATCGACGACGCCATCGGCGGTCACCGGCAGCAACGCGCGCGCCTCCGGGCTAAAGCGACCACCCGAAAGAACCGACGGGTGCTCAATTGCCGAGAAAAAGGCCTTCCACGTCCCACGGCCTTCGGGCGCGGCCAGCGCGAGCGCGTTGGCCTCGGTCCCGCCGCTTGTGAAGACCACGTCCTCTGGTCTGGCTCCGACGAGCGCCGCAACCTGGCCCCTCGCCTCTTCGATAGCCGCACGCGCCGCGCGCCCTTCCGCGTGGACGGAGGACGGGTTGCCAACCAGATCGCAGACGTCATGCACCGCCTCACGGACTTCAGGCCGTAAGGGAGCTGTTGCATTATGGTCGAGATAGGCGCGCTTATTCATGCTCTCTCAAAGTCTGCCGACGGATTCCCGCCCCGCAGGCCCTTTATGGCCGGTTATCGCTTGCGCGAGCCCCGGTTGCCCGTGCTAAGAAGCCCGGCCTAACAGAAGGCTCGTTCCGTGCGCCCAGCTTGATTGGAACGGCCTTGTTTGGAAGAGTTCTAATCTCTTGATCTGATATAGGATTCGAAGGGCCCCAAGTCAAGCAATGCCGTAGCGGCCAACGCGTGGCAAAACCTGATAATCCCGAGAATCGGCCCCATATACGAAGAGCAGACGTGTTTGCTCAGAAGACCAATCGAGGCCCAATACTTTATGCCTGAAGTCAATATCAGCGGCCCAGCCGGCCGGATCGAAGCCCGCTACCACCACCAGCCTGCGGCCAACTCGCCTGTGGCGCTGATTCTTCATCCACACCCGCAATTCGGCGGGACCATGAACAATCAGGTCGTCTACCACATGTACTACGCCTTCCAGAATCGGGGCTTCTCGGTGCTCCGATTCAATTTCCGGGGCGTTGGACGCAGCGAGGGCCTGTTCGACAACGGCCCGGGAGAGCTCGCGGACGCCGCGACCGCGCTCGACTGGCTCCAAGCCTATAATGCCGATGCTCCCTCGTGTTGGATCGCTGGCGCCTCGTTTGGCTCCTGGATCGCCATGCAGCTTCTGATGCGGCGTCCCGAGATCGAGGGCTTCATCTGTATCGCACCGCCGGCCAACCTCTACGACTTCTCGTTTCTGGCCCCCTGCCCGTCCTCGGGGCTCATGGTCAATGGCGCTAAAGATCGAGTCGTTCCAACAGAATCCGTTCGCGGGCTCGTTGAGAGGCTGAAGACCCAGAAGGATGCGGTCGTCGACCATGCCACCGTCCCCGACGCCAACCACTTCTTCGAGGAGCAGATGGAAGGCCTCATGGAGGTGGTTGACAGCTATCTCGACAAGCGCCTCGGCACCCCCAAGCCGACGAAGGCTAAGGCCAAGAAAGAGCCAGCGGCTTAGTTAGCCATATTGGCCACCCCCGGCTTTGGTGCGTCACGATCATGATCGTGCATTCAGCCGCCAAACCTGTTAGAGGCTCGGGCGGGCGCAAGGTGCGCTCGCACCCACTCGACTGTGCTCCAACGTCCGACGATGACCACTGCCAAGTCCGATCTAATCCACGAGCTGTCCTCGCGCGGCTACATCCACCAATGTACCGACGAGGCGGGGCTCGACGCGCTGGCGCGCAATGAGATCGTCACTGGCTATATCGGCTTCGACTGCACGGCCCCTAGTCTTCATGTGGGCAACCTTGTCAGCATTATGCTGCTCCGGAAGCTGCAGCAAACGGGGCATCGGCCCATCGTTCTTATTGGCGGCGGGACCACAAAGGTCGGCGATCCGTCCGGCAAGGACGAGGCCCGAAAGCTCCTCGACGACGCGACGATCGCGTCGAACATAAAGGGTATCCAACAAGTGTTTTCGAGGTTCCTCGACTTCGGAACCGGAGAGCGCGATGCAATCCTACTGAACAATGCCGACTGGCTCGAGAGGCTGAACTACATCTCCTTCCTGCGCGACTATGGACGCCATTTCAGCGTGAACCGCATGCTCAGCCAGGACTCGGTCAAGCTTCGGCTCGACCGTCAGCAGAACCTTAGCTTTATCGAATTCAACTACATGGTGCTCCAAGCCTACGACTTTGTGGAGCTTTATCGCCGTGAGGGCTGCCGCCTGCAGATGGGCGGATCCGATCAATGGGGGAATATCGTCACGGGCATCGAGCTTGGCCGCCGCACGGATGGCGTTGAGCTCTTCGGCGTTACCACGCCGCTCCTTACGACGTCTTCGGGCGCCAAGATGGGCAAGACGGCCGCTGGCGCCATTTGGCTCAACCCGGATATGCTGTCGCCTTACGACTATTGGCAGTTCTGGCGCAACGCCGAGGACGCGGACGTCCCGCGCTTCCTCAAGCTCTTCACCGAGCTGCCGCTCGATGAAATCGACCGGCTGGCAAAGCTTGAAGGTGCCGAGCTTAACGACGCCAAAAAGATCCTCGCGACTGAAGCAACCGCGCTCGTTCACGGGCGGGAGGCAGCGGACCAAGCGGCCGAGACCGCCCGCGCGACGTTCGAACAAGGACAGCTTGCCTCCGAACTTCCAACGATCGAGGTGCCCCGCGCCGAACTCGAGAAAGGCTACGGCGTCCTGACCGCCAACGTCCAAGCTGGGTTCGTGAAGTCCACCGGCGAAGCGCGGCGTCAGGTCAAGGGTGGCGGGATCAAAGTCAACGACGTGACCGTGCACGACGAACGTCAGGTGATCACACTAGAGGACCTCACGGAAGACGGTGTGATCAAGCTGTCGCTCGGCAAGAAGCGTCACGCGCTTATACGGCCGATCTAGTTCAAGCCGCGCCGCTCTCTTGCATTCTGAAGCGGACGCAAGCGCCGCTTTTTGCGCGGCCGATCGGCATTCGTGCTTCTCCCCGTGGTCTCCTCTCCAGCCGATATTGCGCCCTGTGGTGAGCCACTGTTGAAGTCGAATATCTGGCGGAAGATCCCAGGCGTCATCACCGACATCGGATTCACGAGCACGGTCGGATCATCGAGATTACCCTTGATGGCGAAGGTGATGCCGACCACGCCCTCACCCTGCCGCCCAACGAGTACGCGGCCCAAAACAGGGACCGCGCCAAGTGCCGAGTTAAGGCCGTAAAGCGGCACATAGGTGCCACCGAGATCAAGCTTGCGGGCATTGAAGTCGATCGTGCCCCGCAAGGTCGCGCCCAGTTCAGGGCCATTCACATAGGCGTCGTCGAGCTGGAACTTACCGCCGCCCGCCACGAAGGGCGCACGCAAACGGCGAAACACGATCCTACGCCTTGCGTTTTGTTGGTGCTGACCGAGCGCCGCCGCTGAACTTGGATCGCTGAGGACATCAGAAACAATGCTGTCGCCGACGATAGCGAAGTCGCGGACCCGAAGTGTACCCGACTTATTGATTCCGCCCGCGTCCATGTTGACCCGCAATGAAGCCGTTCCGCCCTCAATGCTCCGATAGAAACCAATGAGCCGGAAAGCCGTTCCCGCGTCGTCGGCATTGGCGGTGAGTATGCGGGCGCCGTTGTTGTCCTGTAACTCAACCCGCACCGGTTTCTGACCGTTCAGCAGGCCATTCCCCTTAAGCGCCGCCAAAGCGCCTGCCCGCTTCGACATGGTCAAGTCGACGTCCGTGGCGAAGCTATTTTCATAGCCGACCAAGCGGCCAATCTTCGCCGTCAGGTCGATATCCGTGGTGTCGTCGGCGTCCACCTTGGCGCTATGAGTCAATTGGTCCGCCGATATCAGCGCCTGGAACAAGTCCCTCGCGTCGAAAGACGGCCCTTCGGCAAAAACTTGCATCACGCCGTCGTCGCGTCGGCGCGCGTCGATCGACAAGTTGGTGAGCGTGCCAAAGGCGAAGGTCGGAAACGAGAGCGTGCTCACCTCGTTCGCCTGGTCAAGTGCGACCTGACCGGAAATCGACAGATTGTGTCCCGTAAGCTGAAAGTCCTCCAAATCCGTCGAACCGTCAGGCTTCTTGTTCGCCACAAAGCTGACCTTGGCATCTTGGCCCGGCGGCTTCTTCCACCCGAAGGCATGGAATAGCAGTTCGGCATCCGTCAGATCACCGACCATCGTCATGCGTGATGTGTTCGGCTGCCCGGTCCCCTCACCCAGCCCGCTGAGATAAAGCGTCATGGGCATTGGCCCCTTCACGATATCGTTGACCTTGAGTCCGATCTTGTCCCGCGAGGCCGCATCGAGAATGGCCGTCACCGATATAGGCGGCTGTTGGTTTTCTGGGGCGTAGAAAAGCCTCTGCCAGCGTACAGAGGCCGGAACGTCCTTGATCGTGACGTTGCCCGCTGCGCTGACGCCGTCACTCGTTAGCTTGACCTCGACGGCCCCACCCTCGATCCCAAGGTCGCCAACGAGCCCCGGCGTGATCGCATTCTCCAGGTGCGCTGTGCCGGCGATCTTAATGTCCTTCGGGTCGAGATTTTCCACGAGTGGAATTTCGAAGGCGAATTCGCCCGTGGCGGTTCCCCCTAGGAAGTCCGGCTTCAGTCCGACGCCACTGATGAAGCGGAACGGCTCATAGTCGAGGAGTGTCGTGACGGCCGGTGTCGGCGCGGCGCCTCGGAAAGTGACGATGCCGAGATTCGGATTGTCGCGAATGTCCGAGATAAAGAACTTCCCATCACCGACGGCGATTTCCATCCCGTTGGCGACCGAGACGGTCCCTTGGGGGATGTTCACCTGGAACTGTGCACCGGCCATGGTCACCGTGCCCTCGCCGGTGCGGACCGGCGGCAGTTCAGGGATATATTTGATCGCGGTGTCGGTGAACTTCAGCTCCATCGTGACCGCGTCGGCGGGTATGGGTCTGAGCTGCACGATGTCCTCAAACATGCCGGGCTTGAGTGCAACGTTGAAAGAACCACCTAGAATTTGTCCGCCCGAGACGTTCTCCAACGCCCATTGACGCGCTGCGCCTGCGAGAAATTTCGGCCAGAGCTGCTTAAACATCGCCATCGGCATGGGGCTGATCGTGCCGGATAGCTGCACTGCTGGATCACCATTGTGGTCCACGACCTCTCCCTTGGCGGCGATCTCCGCGCCTCCAACCCGGATCACGAAGCGCGACAATGTCAGAGTGCCGTCTTCACGCGATACATTTCCCTCTGCCAGCCACTCATCAACCTTTGTAGGACCAAGGCCAAACTCTTTGACGCCCAACACGGCATCGTCGGCCTTGATGGTGAAGTTCCACGACTCGACGGTGTTCTCCTTGTCGAAGACCGGGAGAAACTCACCGCTGAAGGTGGCGAACGCGCCGTTGCCCCAACGCAGCGTCGATGGCGCGAGTTCGATGACACTTGTGTCCTTGATGTAGCGAACCGTCAGTTCACCACGCTCAATTCGTACTGGCGTGTTAGGGTCCCAGGGCGGCGTGATGTGCCCGGGCGCTAAGCGGACTTTCGCTTCGCCGCCGATGAAGTCTCCATTGGGCGCCAAGTTGGCAACGGCCTCTCCATCCACCGCCATATCCAGAGCCCGCAACAAACCTATTGTCGGAAAGTTGCCGGCGATACCGGACGGCACCAGGTCTTCAATCAATATCTTTGTCTCAAGGCCTTTAGTTCTCGACTTTTGCGCAGTGCGGATTTCGAGCTGCCAATCGCCGCGACTCGACGCCACATTGGCGTCGCCGACAAGAACACTCCGGCGATCGTGATGCTCCAAATTGAGTGCGAAGTCCGGCACCTGCCAAAAGGTCTGCATGCCGTCCTTGTACAAAACGACAATCGAGTCTTTCAGGCCAAAGCGCGAGAGGTACGACGTGTCCGACCGCCGCACACGCCGAAAGGCCTCGTTCACAGCGCTGGTCAGGTTGAAACCCTTGGTGCTTTTCGCTTGCCGAGGTTGCTCGGGCAACGCTTCGGCCGATTGCGGGTCTGCAGGGATCGCACCGCGGATGAGCGGCTCCGAATCCGCGCCTGGCCTGGAGAAGGCCAGCGAAAGTCCGGCTTGCTCGGTGTAGGTCATGAGTAGCCGCGAGCCGATGAAGTCGACACTCCCGGCCGCAACCTTGCCCGCGAGCAGCGCCGAACCGCTGAGGCCGACGGCCGCCAATGGCGCCTGCGCGACAACCTCTCCCTCTGGATCCATCAAGCGGACGTCTCGGAGCCGCAGGACCACACCCGGGCCGTCCTCGCCGCGCTGGAGCACGGCGTCGTCGATCTTCACCGTAAGGTCAGTGAGCTGTTCGTTGATCGCGCGCTCGATGGGCGGCACGAGCCCCGGCAGAGAAATTGGCCCACGCGACAAACGCCCATAGGCTAAAACAACGGCAATCAGGCCAAGGACAAAAACACCCGCAAAGATCTCGCGGAATACATGGCCGCCGCGCGACGAGAGCCTCGCAAGCTGAATTTGCACAGGCTCCGGCACGCTCTTGACGAGCTGACGTCCTTGCTCCGGCAAGGCCCGGATCGCCTTACCGCCTTGTTCGGTTATTCTGGCAAGAGCCCCTGAGATCGGTTCGTCCATTCAGTCACGGGCCCCAATGGCTTGCCAGCGCCTGCATGCCGCGTTCTTCAAATGAGAAACGCTGTCCTGCATGCATAGCCTCCACCGAATCGCGTCATTTGCCCCGGTTCGCCTATCGTACCGCATCAAGTCGATCGTACCGAGCCTATCGGCGCCGAGGCTTTCTCCCAATTTCGGTGCGAGGATTTGTTTTCGGCGCCCGCTCCCCCCCAGTTCGGCGCTCCCCCAAATGCAAGGCAGCGCTTTCCTTCTTGCGATTAAGATGGCTCAAAGTCGGCTAAACCAAGGCGAATCAATCGCTAAGCGGTAACCCGCAAGCCCCAGGTTCCACCACGACAACCGGCATGACAAGACTGGCGGGAAACGATAATGTTGCGGAAGCGACAGGGTCTTGCGCCTTAGCCGTACGCGCTGCCATGGCAAACTTGAGGCGCGCGCACGGTTTGGTTGAGCAGACCCGACAGCCAGGTTTTATTTGCGCTGCGTCACGCGTTTTGAGGGGGAGCACCCAGCCATGTTCACGAAGAAACCTGAACCGAGCAAGCCGATGGCCAAGCTGGGGGGCGACCGCCCCAGCCCTGCTCCGGAATCGAAATCGTCTCCATTCACCGAGCGGCCATCGCCCCAACCCAAGGCCCCTGGCCCGGCCATGGGGAAGATGATCCCTTCCATTATCGGAGAAGATCTCACGATCGAGGGCAACGTTTCCTCGAAGGGTGAAATCCAGGTCGATGGCCGGATCAAAGGCGACGTTCACTGCGGCTCTCTTCTTTTGGGCGACAAGGCCCAGGTCGACGGGTCGGTGATCGCCGAAGATGTCGTGATCCGCGGAAAGGTCATGGGGTCTATCCGAGGGCTTCGCGTAACTCTTCAGTCGCAGTCTCATGTCGAGGGCGACATTCATCATCAAAGCTTGGCGATCGAACAGGGCGCTTACTTCGAGGGCAAGTCGCGCCGGTCGGATAACCCGTTGGCGACAGAGTCCTCTGGTTCTGGGCACAACGCCCCAGCGCCGTCGTCTGGCAATCCGTTCTCGAGCAATGCAGCCGAGTAAGGCTCGCAGCGATAAACGATAGAAGGTCTTCTCAAAGCCGTGGCGGGGACTTCCGTCACGGCTTCTTGATTTAGGCGTTGGCTTTAGCGTCGGCGTTGATCCGCTCCGCGAGCGCTGCCTCGATAAACCCGTCAATGTCTCCATCGAGCACGGCCGGCGGGTTGGTATTCTCAACGCCCGTGCGTAGGTCTTTCACCAGCTGATAAGGCTGCAGCACGTAAGAGCGGATCTGGTGTCCCCAGCCAATCTCGGATTTGGACGCAGCTGACGCCAACGCTTCTTCCTCGCGCCGTTTGAGCTCTGCCTCGTAGAGCCGCGCGCGGAGCATGGACCAAGCAGTGGCGCGGTTCTTGTGCTGTGACCGCTCGTTCTGACACTGCACTACGATCCCCGTCGGGATATGCGTGATGCGCACGGCACTATCGGTCGTGTTGACGTGCTGACCACCTGCGCCGGAAGCACGATACGTGTCGATCCGAACATCCTTGTCTTCGATCTCAATCTCGATCGCATCATCGATCGCCGGATAAACCCAAACCGAGGCAAAGCTGGTGTGACGGCGCGCATTCGAGTCGAAAGGCGAGATACGCACGAGACGGTGCACGCCTGACTCCGTCTTCAGCCACCCATAAGCATTGAGGCCCTTGATCAGGATCGTCGCGGATTTGATGCCTGCTTCTTCGCCTGGACTCTCGCCGATCAGCTCCACCTTGTAACCACGGTTCTCCGCCCAGCGCATGTACATGCGTTCGAGCATCTGGGCCCAGTCCTGACTCTCGGTGCCGCCGGCGCCTGCATGAATCTCTGCATACGCATCATTTGCATCGGCTTCGCCGGAGAGTAGCGCCTCCACCTCCCGCTTGTGCGCCTCCTGGGCCAGCGCGCGCAACGCCTCCTCGGCCTCCTCAACGATACTCGCGTCGTCCTCTTCTTCGCCGAGAGAGAGCAGCGTCAGATTGTCGTCGAGTTCTGTTTGGATGCGATCGTACGCGGCAAGCGCAGCCTCAACCTGCTGGCGCTCACGCATGAGGCCTTGTGCCCGCGCAGCATCGTTCCAGAAGTTCGGGTCCTCGGCCTCCCGATCAAGTTCCGTTAGCCGTTCACGCGCCTGATCCGGGTCAAAGATGCCTCCGCAGCAATGAAAGCGACTCTTTGATTTCGTTTACCAGCGCCTCGGTCTCGGCACGCATCCTATCCTCGTCGTGTTCTTTTGGTTGGTGGAACTAACGCGTGCGCGGATACGATCCGCGCGCGCGACCTTCTCATACCATCGGATTGCCGCCGACGCGCGTCAGTGACGGTCAGAAACGTCCAAAAAACCCGCGTCGCTGGCGGCGGCGCTGTTGCGGCGGTGATGCTGCCCGTGGAGGGCTGGCGACTTGCTGCTGCGGCGAACGCGCTGCAGGAGCCGCAGCCGCAGTCGGGTAGTTCGGGAAGGACTCGCCCCCGTCTGCCGGCTGTCCCTGCGCCGCGGCGGCGGCTGAGGCGGAGACCTGATCGGGCTTGAAGGCCTCCATCACCGTACCGGGCTGCCCTTTGCGAGCCGGAAGGCCCGTCTTGTGATTCACAGGCACCATCACCGTTCCCTCCGGTGCCCTGAACGGCTGCGGCGGGACGTCTTCCAGCGCCTCGGCAAAGAACTGCTTCACGATCGGCGCCGCTAGACCGCCACCCGTCGCTGACCGGCCCATAGGCTTGGGCTGGTCGTAGCCCACATAGGCACCGACAACGAGGTCAGGCGTATAGCCGATGAACCAAGCGTCCTTGTAGTTATTGGTCGTACCGGTCTTACCAGCGATGGGCCGCTTCAGCGAAACGAGACGGCGCGCCGTACCGGACGTCACAACACCCTCCATGATCCCGACCATCTGATAGGCGGCGATCGGATCGACGATCTGCTCGTTTACCTCGACAAGCTCAGGCTCCGGCTGGCCGGTCCATTCGCGCGCGGCGCAGCCTGCGCAGTCCCGCTTGTCGTGCCTCCAGATCGTGCGCCCATAGCGGTTCTGGATCCGATCGATGAAGGTCGCGTCGACTTTGCGGCCGCCATTCGCGATCATTGCGTACGCCGTCACCATGCGAATGAGCGTGGTCTCGCCTGCGCCGAGCGACATGGACAACGCCGGCATCAGATTGTCGTATACGCCGAACCGCTTTGCATACTCCGCGATAACCGGCATCCCGATATCCCGCGACAGGCGCACGGTCATCAGGTTACGTGACTTTTCGATACCCCTCCGCAGCGTTGAGGGACCGGCGCCGCCGCCCGAATAGTTCTTCGGACACCAGGGCGGCATACCGCGCCCCTGACTGACACAAATACGTCCGTCGAGAACGACGCTGTTCGGCGCGTAGCCGTTGTCCAGCGCGGTCAGATAAATGAGTGGCTTGAACGAGGAGCCGGGCTGGCGGAGTGCCTGCGTGGCGCGATCGAACTGGCTCTGATCAAAGCTGAATCCACCAGCAATGGCGACAACGCGGCCCGAGTGCGGGTCCATCGCAACGAGCGCACCGCTGACTTTCGGAACCTGCTGCAGCGACCATTGGCCCGCCACAGTTTCCGGTGGCGCGGTCTCGCCGTCTTTGTTCTTTTTCGGCTTGAGAGGCGCCACATAAATCACATCGCCCGGTTTCAGCGCGGCCTTGATCGACCGCCTGGTCCAACGAACTTGCGCTGCGGGGATGGTACCCGTCTCGCGATCGGTCACTAACTGGCCCTGCTTGTCGCGGCCTGGGCGAATGCCGATCTTTGCTTCGGTGCCGCTGACTTCAAGAACGACAGCGAGCTTCCAAGGTTCGATATCTTTCCAAACCGGAATGTCCGCGAGAGTCTTGCCCCAATCGCCCGATATATCGATCTTCTTCTCGGATCCGCGCCAGCCGGCATGAGAGCGGTCGTACTTGGTCAGACCATTCACAAGCGCTTCGCGTGCGATCGCCTGCATCCGAGGATTCAGCGAAGTACGAACGGAGAACCCGCCCCCGTAGAGCTTGTCTTCGCCGAAACGGTCGAGAATCTCGCGGCGCACCTCTTCGGCAAAGTACTCCGAGGCTTGGATGCGTGGACCGAATCTCTTCGCAAGGACGGTCAGAGGCTTCGCTTTCGCGGCCTCGCCTTCTTCAGGCGTCGCATAGCCGTTTTCGACGATGCGATCGATAACCCAGTTTCGGCGGGCCAATGCACGCTTTTGATGCCTAATGGGATGATACCGGCTTGGCGCCTTCGGCAAAACGGCGAGATAGGCCGCCTCTTCCAGCGTAAGCTCATCCAGCGCCTTGTCCCAGTAACGCTGAGCCGCGGCCGCTACGCCATAGGCGCCACCGCCGAGATATATCTCGTTGAGATAGAGCTCAAGGATCTGATCCTTGGTGAACGCGCGCTCGATGCGGATGGCGAGAATCGCCTCCTTCAGCTTACGTTCGATGTTCTGATCGCTCGAGAGAAGGAAGTTCTTCGCGACCTGCTGAGTGATCGTCGAAGCACCCTGCTTCCCGCCGCTACCCGATTGCATCGCACTCAGATTAGCGACGAGGGCGCGAACGATGCCCTGAATGTCCAAGCCGCCGTGCTGGTAAAAGTTCTTATCCTCTGCAGAGAGGTACGCATCGATCACGCGCTTCGGCACGGCCGTGATCGGTACGTAGATCCGCCGCTGACGCGAATACTCGGCGATCAGGCGCCCATCATCAGCGTGAATGCGCGTCATGACAGGCGGCTCGTAGCGGGCCAGATTCTCGTAGTCAGGCAACTCCTGGGACACCTTCCACAATACGAAGGCGACCGCGCCGGCGACGGCGATGGACAGAATCATGCAGGCGGCGAAGACGAACCCTAAGAATCGCAGGAAGAATCCGCCGCGTTTCTTCTTCTTCCCCTTTTTAGGGGGCGTTACCGGTGCCGTAATGTCCATGTGAACTCTGCTGTTTCAACCCGCCTGCCAAGAGAGCGGGATTCCCTACTTCAACGTACCCAAGAATATGGCAAGAAAACGCATTAGTCCCGTAGAATCCAGGGGCTTCGGCCTCGCGGCGCCAGCGCAGCCCAGGCGATTTGCTCAGAACGGAGCCCGGGCAAGACGCTTTTTGAAATAGTTATCAACCGCGTCGCTGATGGCACTTGCCATTCGGTCCCGCCAGACATCGGATGTGAGCTGCTTCTCGTCTTCTTCGTTAGAGAGGAAACCGAGTTCCAAGAGGACTGACGGAACATCGGGCGCCTTCAAGACCCGGAAACCCGCTGAGCGCAACTGCCTCGTGTGGAGTCGGCCTTTAGCGGCCAATTCCCCCACGATGGAGCGGGCCATCACCACGGAACGGTTGTTGGTCTCGCGCTGCGCTAAATCGATCAGAATGTTCGTGACCACCTCGTCCGAGTCGTCGGGCAGCTCGACGCCTGCGATTGCATCCGAGAAGTTCTCCTTGGCAGCCAGCGCCTGAGCCTCCTCGTCGCTCGCCTCTTCGGAGAGCGTAAAGACCGTGGCCCCCCGCGCATCGTCGATTTCCGTCGGAAAGTAGTCGGCATGTAGCGAGATGAACAATCCGGCGTTTTTCTCTCGGGCGTATTTAACTCGCTCCTTGAGCGGTAGGAACGTGTCGTCATCGCGGGTCATGTGGACGTGATACCGGCCAGTCGCTTCGAGCTTCTTCCGAAGGCGCTTGGCGAACGCCAAGACCACCTCCTTCTCCAGGACGCCATTGGCGCTCTTTGCGCCAGGGTCGACGCCACCATGGCCGGGGTCCAGAACGACGATTGGTTTTTCGGTGTTTGAGGGGGGCGTTGCGTTCGGGACAGAACCCATGTCGGACTCTGCCGTTTCGTTCCTTTGTTCCCGCAGTTTTGCGAGGAAGGTCTTTTCGTCGGTTGGCACGAGATCGATGACGAGCCGCGCCGGTTGGTCGTCCCGCGCGCCGAGAACGAAGGACCGATCGATCAGAAACGGGCCGCCGATATCCAAAACGATGCGCGACTTGCCAGGCGCGAACAATCCGTATCGGAAGGCGGTCACCAGGCCACGCTGCTTATTGCCGATCCCATCGGGCATCTGAAAGCTGACATCCGCGGCATCGACGATCACCCGGTAGGGGTTCCCGAGCGCGAAGACATTCACGTCCACCTTCTTGGAGAGATCAGCGATGAAGCGTGTCCGCTCGCGATCGCCGGCTAGGCGCGCGTCCTGGGCGACGGCACCCCCCTCGGCGAATGCGGGTTGTGACGTGACGAAATGCGTGAGAACAGCGAGAGCCAGCGCCAGAACCGGCGTCAACACCAGCATCCTCAACTGTCCCGAAATGCGCATTACGTCCTACTTGCCTTAACGGAAGCCTGCCCTGCGCACCAAAACGCAAGAAGCGCCTTATTGTTCACACTGAGCGGCCACGAGGCCCATTTTGCGGCCGATCTGTGCCCCAAATCGATCCTTCACAGGACCCAATTGTTAACCACGTCTGGTTAAGCGTCCGTTGTGATCTGCTGCCGATCACACGCTCGGCACTTGCCAAGTCTCGTGGCAACACACTAATAGTGGGTGACTCATTTCAATGAGTCTCAAGCCCTTGGACGCCGATTGGCGGGACGGGCAGAACCAATTTTGGCGCGTCGGGCCTTAAAAACAGTGGCCCTGACGCAGGACTGCGGTGGCAATAGAGGATATGCGCCGCCTTAGCACAGAACGGACCGCGGCCACGGGCTAGCGGCCACAAGGAAATCGCGATGCAGAGTCAGGGCAGCCATATAAGCTACCGGAATCACGGTGGTTTCTCGCTGCCTTCGCGTGCTCAGCGGCTCAGACAAGCCGCTCCCTGCGGCCCGCAAGACGGGATGTTTGCAGGGCGTCGCAAGTTTTTATGGATAACAGACATTGGGTCCGCGCGGCTGTCAGGCTCGGTCCCGGCGGAACGGCAAATGCCGTTCACCGCCGAATGGCGCGCGGCGGAGAACAGACAAAATGGCAAACAAGATGCTGATCGATGCGGCGCATCCGGAGGAGACCCGGGTCGTCGTAAAGGGAAATCGTGTAGAGGAATTTGATTACGAATCTGCGAGTAAAAAGCAGCTAAGAGGAAATATTTACCTCGCAAAAGTTACGCGAGTAGAGCCGTCATTGCAGGCCGCCTTCGTCGATTACGGCGGCAACAGGCACGGCTTCTTGGCTTTTACTGAAATCCATCCCGATTACTACCAGATCCCTGTTGCGGACCGCCAGGCTCTTCTCGAAGAAGAGGCTGCTGAGCAGAGCCGCGCCTCTGCCGAAGAGGCGGCGGAAGACGATGCCGCATCAGGCAGCGGGCGCCGGCGCAGGCGTGGCAGGCGTGGTCGCGGGCGCGGCGACTCCCGCCGGGAGACCCGCAAGCAGGAGACGGTGAGCGAGGAAGAGGTTTCATCGGCCGAGGCGCTTCCCATCGCGACGTTCGAGCTCGACGATGACGACGAGATTGATACGACGCCGCGCGAAGATGGTGACACGCCGGACATACAGCTCGAATCCTCGGATTTGACGCACAAAGTGTCTGAGCCGGCTGAGTCAGTGCAGGAAGACGCTGAGCCGACAAACGCTGAAGATGAGAGCTCTGAGGACTCATCCCAAGACGATGATGCCGTCGATGCGGAAACCGTTGAAGCTCGGAAGCCGGACGCGCCGGACGACGAAGATGACTCCGAAGAATCTGAGACTGACGAGAGCGACGAAGACTCTTCAGAGAACCAGGACTCGGATGACGACGCCGATGAGGACGAAGACGACGAGTCGGATGACGACGATGACGATTCGGACGACGAAGACGACGGTAAGGACCGAAAATCTTCGAAAGACCGAGTCGAGTCAGTAGGCTCCGAGGATGCGCTGGAGGAGGTTCCCGAGCGGGCCCGCCGCCGCCGTGGCCGCCCCTATAAGATCCAAGAAGTCATCCGCCGCCGCCAGATCATTCTGGTTCAGGTCGTAAAGGAGGAGCGCGGCAACAAGGGCGCCGCACTGACCACGTACCTGTCACTCGCGGGCCGCTATACAGTCCTGATGCCGAATACCGCGCGCGGTGGCGGCATCTCCCGTAAGATTACTCAGCCTACGGACCGGAAGCGCCTGCGCGAAATCGCGGGTGAACTCGAGGTGCCTGAAGGCATGGGGCTGATCATCCGCACTGCGGGCGCACAGCGAACCAAGACTGAGATCAAGCGGGACTACGATTATCTCTTGCGCCTGTGGGAGACGGTGCGCGATCTCACCTTGACCTCGACGGCCCCCGCCCTCGTCTACGAGGAAGGCAGCCTCATCAAGCGCTCGATCCGGGACTTGTACAATAAGGATATCGACGAGGTGCTGGTTGCCGGTGACGACGCCTACCGCGAAGCCAAGGACTTCATGCGCATGCTCATGCCGAGCCACGCAAAAAACGTGAAGCCCTACAAAGAACCGGAACCGATATTCATCAGGTATCAGGTCGAACGACAGTTGGCGGCGATGTTCTCGCCCCAAGTGACGCTCAAGTCCGGTGGCTACATCGTCATCAACCAAACGGAAGCCCTGGTTTCGGTCGACGTAAACTCGGGTAAAGCGACGCGCGAGCACAACATCGAAGACACCGCGCTCAAGACCAATTTGGAAGCGGCCGACGAGATCGCTCGACAGTTGCGCTTGCGCGACCTGGCGGGACTGATCGTGATCGACTTCATCGATATGGATGAGCGGCGCAATAACCGTCAGGTCGAGCGCCGCCTGAAAGAGGCGTTGCGCAACGACCGCGCCCGCATTCAGGTCGGACGCATCAGTGCGTTCGGTCTCTTGGAGATGTCACGCCAACGGCTGCGGACCGGCGTTCTGGAAGGCTCGACCAATGCTTGTCCCATGTGCCAGGGCACCGGCATTGTGCGCTCCGTAGAGTCAGTCGCGCTCGACATATTGCGTTCGATTGAGGATCGCCTGATCACCGACGGCGTTATACCACTCAGTGCGATGACCGCGGTGGAGGTGGCAATCTACATTCTGAATCAGAAGCGTGCGCACCTGAAAGATATTGAAGCACGCTACGGCGTTCCGATCACGATTGAGGCTAGCAAGGACTTTCACAATCCACAGTTCGTGATTGAGCGCTCAACAGAAGGCGGTGCCGCGGCAGGCGATAGCGCAGTGGTCCACATGGATTGGGCGCATCACCGCGAAGAAGGCGCTCAGTCCGGCGACGGCGACGGCGAGTCTGGGAAGCGGCGATCACGCAGGCGTAGACGCGGTCGCGGCCGCGTTGACAGCGACTCCGATGGTGAGACTCAGACGAACGATATTGCCGCCGCGGACGACGAAGCCGTCGCTCGCGATGCCGAATCCGAATCCGAAGCCGCCGAGGGCGATGCCGAAGCGCCGCCGCGTAAGTCGCGCCGCAGAGGACGCCGGGGTGGCCGGCGCGGACGCGGACGCGGTCAGCGCAACGCCGAGCAGTCAGCAGAGCAGCTTGACGCTCAAGACGACGATGCCGTTGCAGACTCCGAGACCCCCGCATCGGACCCAGAGCAGGCTGAACCGTCCATGGCGCCGGTTGCAATTGCCGACTCGGACGCACGTAACGAGAGCGCAGCGACGGACGACGCCCCATCGGAGGACACCTCGATTGAAGACGCGCCGGTGCGCGAAGTCTCGGTCGAAGAGTATGTTGCCGAAGAGAATCGGGACGACACGTCCGACGACGCTGCCGAGGCGGTGACGGACGCCGAATCCGATCAGGACGAAGCGGAGCCCCGCGCCAAGGAGCCTGCACTTAGCATCGCCTCGTCACGTGACGAGCCGCTCGCTCCAGCGCCTAAACCCAAAATTCGCATCGAGAGCGACGGCAACGCAGAACCACCTCGCCAGCGTAAAGGCTGGTGGTCACGAGGCTAGGATCGAGCCAATCCATGGACAGAAACGCGATGGAAGCGCCTTCGGGCGCTTCTTGCATCTGTAAACGCCTATTGGACGTCAGCGCGTTTTCAGCCAGGTGGCGATGCGTCTTGCAGCTTCGTGCATCTCGTCTTCGGCGCCCGCATAGCTAAACCGCAGATAGGACCGGCCATGCAAAGGATCAAAATCGATCCCTGGCGTCGCGGCGACGCCGATGTCACGCAGCATTGTTTGGGCGAACACGACGCTGTCGTCGGCTAAACCGCGAATATCGGCATAAAGATAGAACGCACCGTCGGCGGGCAAGATCCTCTCAAGTCCCGCCGCCGGCAACTCGTTGAGAAGAAGCGAACGGTTCCGCGCATACCTGCTCCTGATCTCCTCGAGCTCATCAATTCCGTCGAAGGCGCCGAGTGCTGCGACCTGAGAAATGGTAGGCGGCGCGATGTAGAGATTTTGCGCGAGCCGCTCGATCGTTCGTGTCAACGCTTCGGGCACTACGAGCCAGCCGACACGCCAACCGGTCATGCTGAAATACTTCGAGAAGCTGTTCACCACGATCGCGGCATCCGAGTAGGCAAGCACCGTCTCCGCGGCGGCGGCGTATTCGAGGCCGTGATAGATCTCATCTGAGATCAACCACAATCCTTGCCGCGAACAGGCATCGGCCAACTCCGGAAGACGCGTGCCAATCGCCATAGTGCCTGTGGGGTTGTTTGGACTTGCCAAGAGCAACCCCGCCGCCCCGGCCGCCGCCAGCGCGTCCACATCCTCCGTGGTCGGCATCCAACGCCCGCCGTCGTCGGTGTCGATGAGATGCGGACGGAAGCCAAGCGCCTTTAGGATCTGGCGGTAACAAGGATAGCCGGGAGACGGCAGACCGAAGCTGTCGCCATGATCGAGAATAGCCAAAAACGCGAGAACGAATCCGGCGGACGATCCGGCCGTGACAACGATGCGTTCTGTTCCAACACGAACACCGTAACTATCCTGGATGTGGGTCGCGATACGCTCGCGTAGCGCGGGGAGCCCAAGAGACAGGGTATAGCCCAGCTTCTCTTCCGCAATGGCGCGCGCAGCGCGTTCGCGCGCGGCCCGCGGCGCTGGCGTTGCCGGCTGACCGACCTCCATATGGATAATGTCCTCGCCGGCCGCTTCACGCTGATTGGCATCGCTCATGACGTCCATCACGATGAACGGATCGATTGGACGACCTGCCGCAGGGGGCCGGGGCAACGAAGAAAAGTCAGAACTGTTGCTCACAGGGGAAGACCCTCGCGCAATGTTGATAGCAGCCCACTAACGGGCGTCACGTTGTCGCCGCAATAAAGTCCCAAGCAGATCAAGCTTGGCAATGGTGGGGGCCATGACGGCGTGCCAACGTAGCCTCCTGTTGGGGCAAAAGAAAACAGCCTCTTTGAGCATCAACGCCAAGCCAATACGATCACACCCATTATGCCGGTCCTGGCCAGAGTTTGGAGAGATCAGCACTCCCGCCGCGGAGTCCCCGTGTCGCGCCTGGCGCTCGTGGCAACCCTCGTCGTTGCACTAACCCTCCCGAGCATCGCGCAGGCGCGCGGCCTCATCCGCGACGCGGAGATCGAGGGCCTTATCCGTGAGTACGCGGCGCCAATTCTCCGAGCCGCCGGACTCGGCGCTCAGAACGTCAAGATCCATCTCGTTAACGACAAGAGCTTCAACGCGTTCGTGGTCGATGGCCAGAACATGTTCATGCATGCCGGCACATTGATGCTCTCCGAGACGCCGAACCAAGTCATCGGTGTGATCGCGCATGAGACCGGTCACATTACCGGCGGACACTTGGCCCGGCTTCGTTCGCAAGTCGCGCAGATGAAGTCGACGGCCATGGCGTTACAGATCCTGGGTCTAGCAGCAGCGATCGGCGGTGGGCTCGCCGGCGTCCCGAATGCTGGACAAATCGGCATGGGCGCGATGGCAGGCGGCCAAGATGCTGCGATGCGCAGCTTCATGGCCTATCGTCAGACGGAAGAATCCGCCGCCGACCAAGCGGGCATGCAGTTCCTTGAGGCGACCCGCCAATCGGGTCGGGGCATGCTTGATACATTCGACGTACTGGCCAACAAGATGCGGGGCATCCAGGGCATCAATCCGTATCTGATGAGCCACCCGCTTCCGCAGACCCGTATCGCGCAGCTCCGGGCTCTGGTGGAGTCCAGCCCATACTACGATGCTACGGACCCGCCCGAGTTGCAGTACCGGCACGACCTCATGCGCGCGAAGCTCTCCGGCTTCCTCGAAAAGCCTGACGCTTCCTTGAATCGATACCGGGAGGAAAACTCCCTAGCAGCCACCTATGCGCGCGCCATCGCCACCTATCGGAAGTCGGGCGTCGACGCAGCCATGCCCTATCTCGACAAACTCATCGCGACCCAGCCGAGATGGCCCTATTTTTACGAGACCAAAGGCCAGTTCCTCTTCGAGAGCGGCCGTGGGCACGAGGCCATCGGACCGTTACGCAAGGCGGTGGAGCTCGCCCCTCATGAGGCGCTGATCCAGATCATGCTGTCGCAGGCCATGCTCAGCACTGAGGACAATCGCTATCTCGACGAAGTCATCCGCAACTTACGGAAAGCGCTGGTTCAGGAACCGCAATCGGCTATGGGTTATCGCCAACTTGCCATGGCCTATGGCCGCAAGGGTGAACTTGCGAAGGCATCCGGCGCGAGACGGAATTTTCTGGCGCGCGCGTCGCTTGCGTCCGCGGAGGCTTATTTCTATGAAGGGCGCCTGCGCGAGGCCAAGATGATGGCCACAAGGGCTCAGGACGGTTTACCGGGCGGGACGCCGCAATGGCTTCGTGCCCAAGATATTCTCGATTTCCAAATGCCGAAACGCAAAAGATAACTGCGTACGGCCCACGCAAACTCTTGGAGACCTCAGTATGACCTTTAAGACTGGCTTGGCCACCGCCCTCGTAGCCGCGGTTGTCGCCGCGATTGTGAGTGCTGCCACCGTTCTGATCGTGGGGCGCGACGTCGTCGGAACTGCCGGCCTTGCAGGCGGAGCCCCGGATAAGAAGGCGATTGAGGATGTGGTCCAGGATTACCTGACCAAGAATCCGGAAATCCTTGTCGCGATGACAACAGAGCTTGATCGGCGCCAACAGGAAGAACAGGACGTCCAGCAGGCCAAGGCCATCAGTGAGAATGCCGACGCGCTTTTCCGCTCGGATAAGTCGTTTGCCGCCGGGAATCCTGACGGGGACGTCACCGTGGTCGAGTTCTTCGACTACAATTGCGGCTATTGCCGCCGGGCAATGCCCGACGTGCTGAAGCTGACGGACAATGACGACAAGGTGCGGGTTGTCTTCAAGGAGCTGCCGATCTTCGGCGAAGATTCGGAAAATGCTGCCAAGGGCGCCCAGGCGGCTAGAATGCAAGGCAAGTACTTGGAGATGCACCAGAAGCTCTTCACGGCACCTGGGAAGGCGAACAAAGACAAGGTCCTTCGCATCGCCAATGAGATCGGGCTCGACGTGCCGCAGCTCGAGAAAGACATGGAGAGTGAGGAAGTTGCTGAAGCGCTAGCGGAGTCTTATGGCCTTGCCCAGAAGCTTGGCCTCCAGGGTACCCCACTCTATCTCATCGGAGACCGCACCATTCCGGGCGCCCCGGACGACCTCTACGACCAGCTCGTCGAGAATGTCGCCGTGATCCGCAAAGAGGGCTGCAAAACAAGCTGCTAAGGGCGCAGTTGTTGCCTCTCTCCTGCTCCCCGGAGCGGCGTGGCACCCGCTGGGTGCCATCGGCTTTTGCTCAAGTCCGAAAAAGCTGATAAACGGCGCGCTGCCGCATCTCTTACCGCCTATTTCGCACGGCCCTGTCTCAATCCACACGCCAGGGCTGCGACAGCCCGAGATCGCCTACCGGAAAGTCACCATGGCCAAAACGATCTACATTCTCAATGGCCCAAACCTGAACCTCCTGGGAACGCGCGAGCCGGAGGTGTACGGGACAGAGACCTTGGCTGACCTAGAAGCGCGCTGCGTCCGCAAGGCCGACGCGCTAGATTTTGCCGTCGACTTCCGCCAGAGCAATGCCGAGGGAGAGCTTGTCGACTGGATCCAAGAGGCGCGGACGAAGGGCGCTGGCCTGATCGTCAATGCCGGCGCTTATACGCACACCTCGATCGCCATGCTCGACGCGCTGCAAGCTTGCGACGTTCCTATTGTCGAGGTGCATCTTTCGAATATCTTCCGGCGCGAACCATTCCGCCACCACTCTTATATTTCTGGGGCCGCGAAGGGAGTAATCTGCGGTTTCGGTGGCCTGGGCTACGAACTCGCCGTAGAGGCGCTAGCCTCCGCGATTTCCGCAGCCTAGGGGCACGACGACTATGAAAGGACGCCAATGAGCAAGGACGGGGGAAGCCTCGACACGGATCTCATCAGGGAGCTTGCCACGCTTCTAGATGAAACCAGTCTGACGGAAATCGAGATCGAACTCGAGGGACGCCGCTTTCGGGTGGCCCGTACCGTTAATGTGACCGCGGCCCCTGCCGTGCCGGCGCCCGCACCTGCGGCGCCCGAGCCTCCGGAGCCGAAGCGCCGCCCCGCCTCGGAGGAGAGCGGTGTCCATCCCGGCGCCGTGACGTCGCCCATGGTTGGCACGGCCTATCGGTCGCCTGAACCGGGGGCGGCCGCGTTTATCGAAGTCGGTAGTACCGTCTCATCAGGCCAAACGCTTCTCATCATCGAAGCCATGAAGACGATGAATCAAATCCCCTCACCCAAGTCTGGCAAGGTCACGGCAATTCTTGTCGAGGACGGTCAGCCGGTGGAGTACGGCGAGCCCCTCGTCGTGATCGAGTAGGAACAGCCACACAGAAATGTTCGACAAGATCCTGATCGCTAACCGGGGAGAGATCGCGCTTCGCATTGAGCGGGCCTGCAAGGAACTCGGAATATCAACCGTCGCCATCCATTCGACCGCAGACGCCCACGCCATGCATGTGCGGCTCGCCGACGAGAGTGTCTGCATTGGCCCTCCGCAGGCCAAGGACAGCTATCTCAACATTCCCGCCATCGTTGCCGCTTGCGAAATCACCGGGGCCGATGCGGTTCACCCCGGCTACGGCTTCCTCGCCGAGAACGCGCGCTTCGCGGAGATACTTGAAGAGCACGGCATCACGTTTATCGGTCCGACGGCCGAGCATGTCCGGATCATGGGCGACAAGATCAAGGCCAAGGAGACGGCCAAAGCGCTCGGCATACCAGTTGTTCCAGGTTCCGACGGGCGTGTTGACGCCCTTGAGAATGCAAAAGTCGTGGCCGAGGAGATCGGCTATCCGGTCATGGTAAAGGCGTCTGCTGGTGGCGGTGGGCGCGGTATGAAGTTGGCCCATTTCGACTACGAACTCGAAGCGGCTCTCAGCACCGCTCGAACAGAAGCCGCCGCCGCCTTTGGCGACGACACGGTCTACCTTGAGAAGTACCTTGGCAAACCGCGCCATATTGAGGTTCAGGTTCTTGCCGACGGTAACGGCAACGCCATTCACCTCGGCGAGCGCGATTGCTCCATCCAGCGCCGCCATCAAAAACTATGGGAGGAGGCCCCCTCGCCCGCACTGAACGAAAGTGAACGTGTACGGATCGGCGAGATCGTGGCCAAAGCCATGCGCGAGCTCAAATATCGGGGCGTTGGCACCGTAGAGTTCCTATACGAGAACAACGAGTTCTATTTCATTGAAATGAACACGCGGCTCCAGGTGGAGCACACGGTGA
>JASJEH010000081.1 GCA_030064755.1 Methyloceanibacter sp.
GGCCGGACCTTCTACTATGGCATTGGCGCCCTTGGCCCCGCTGGCGCGCGACAAGTCATCGAGATCCTCCGCGATGAGGTTACCCGCACACTGCAACAGCTGGGCTGTGTGCGATTCGCCGACCTGGACTCGCGCTGGCTGTCACACTCGGGCGGTTGACTGGTATCCCACGGCTTTCCCCGAAATCCACATTTCCGGCAGTTTTCTGACGATTACAGCAGACGGCAGGCGTCTAAGCCGTAGTCTGAGCGACCCTCATTTTCTCCACGCGAATTGGCGTTATCCGAGGTTTTTTCTTGGGCTCATTCGCGGTAATGTCACGGAACGGCTGGGGAGTCGTAACGGGGGTCACATGCAGCCTGTACGCCAATCCCGTATGCGTCCCGCGATCACCTTGTACTTGGTCGCAATCGCCACGCTCGCCTTGTCTCAAGCACAAGCGAGCGCGCAGCAACCTGAGAAGGCTACGGCCACTTGCGAAGAGTTCGGTCTGGCAGTGCTGTCGTCGCCGGCCTCCCCGTGGAAGGGAGCGCCGCTGCGCGTCATCGTTGCGACTGAGAAGCCACTCCCCGGCGAACTAACGCTCGTCGGCCCCTCAGGCCAGGCAGTCGTTCAGTCGTCGGACATGCAGGGCGGACCGCCGTACTTCTGGTACGCGGAGATCGCCTCGCCCGAGGCCGGCGCTTGGTCGGCAAAGCTCTCGCGGCAGGACGCGGCCCAGGGCTGCCAGGAGGTCACCCGAGACATCACAGTTGCGCGCAAGCGGCCAAGAGGCGCGCGCGGCGGCAAGACAGTGTGGCCGATCCGCGACAGCTGGGATCGTTCCAACGAAAACCTCTATTCCGCTTGGCTCCAAAAACTCTTCGACGCGCCGATTGAAGAAGAGTTGTCCTGGAAGGCCATGGGCGAGGTTCTGCACGACGAGCAGCGCAACATGCTGTTCAACCATCTCGGCCTGCGCGAGGATCAGACCAAAGCGACGATCCGGCCTGACTGCGCCGACCTTCCCTATTTCCTCCGCGCGTACTTCGCGTTCAAGATGGGGCTCCCATTCGGCTACGCACAATGCACTCGTGGCAGCGGGGGGCCGCCCAGATGTACGAAATGGTGGAGCATCGCAAACGAGCAACCTGCTGCCACCACGACGCAGCGACGCCGCAAGGCGAGACCCGACAGCCGGTACAGAAGAGGAACCGCATCCGCATCGCCGGTACGGTACCGCGTGCCCTCAAGACCCAAGGGACTGGTACCTGGCTTCCAGCATTATCTGAGAAAGACGATCGCGGACGGCGTGCACTCAGGCAATGGGCGGACGGCTGCAGACGATGACAACACGGACTTTTACCCGGTGCCCTTGACACGCGAGGCATTGCGCCCGGGCACGATCTACGCTGACCCCTATGGGCACATTCTGATGCTGGTAAAGCGCCTGCCGCAGACGGAGGACGGCGCGGGCGTCTTTCTCGCCGTTGACGGTCAACCAGACGGCACGGTGGCGCGCAAGCGGTTCTGGCGCGGCAACTTTCTTTTCGCGCAAGACCCAGCGCTGGGTGGCCCGGGCTTCAAGCGCATTCGTCCCATCGAGCAGAGGAGCAACGGCACTTTACGCCGGCTAACGAACGCTCAAATCAAGGATCACCCGGACTATGGCGATTTCTCGCTGCAACAATCGACGATCGACGTGGAGACATTCTACGATCGCATGGACGACGTGATGTCGCCTGAGCCGCTCGATCCTGTAAAGGCCATGACCCAGGCCGTGACCGCGCTCGAGGAGCAGGTTAACGCGCGTGTGAACTCCGTTGAGAATGGACGCAAGTTCCTCGCTGGCCATCGCGGGACCGTAAAGATGCCCACCGGCTACTCGATCTTCGAGACATCCGGCCCCTGGGAGAACTTCGCCACACCTTCTCGCGACTTAAGGCTCCTGATCGCCATGGACGTGGTGCGCAAGTACCCGGAGCGGGTCGCCCGACGCCCCGAGCGCTTCGACATGCCGCCGGGCAAGACACCCGCAGAGGTCAAGGCGGAGCTTGAGGAAATACTGCTAGCGGAACTCGGCAATCGCAAATTCTCTTACAAGCGAAGCGACGGCTCGGATTGGACGTTGTCGCTCGACGACCTGCTCGTCCGCATCACCGATCTGGAGATGGCTTACAACATCAATGACTGTGCCGAAATGCGATGGGGCGCGCTTGAAGGCAGCGAGGAAGCGAAGACTTGCAAGCGGCGCGCCCCTGCCTCTCAGCGACGGATCATGGCCAACGACTACCGCCCATGGTTTAGCGAGCGCCGACGGCCGCCACGCGGATAGCGTGGCCCTTCTAAACACCGCCACCGGGTCAGCTCCAACCAATAGCGCGAAGACAGCCCCTTCTCTGCTCCGTTCATGCTGCTAGGCTCGACGAACAGCGGTGTGAGGAGCAAGCTATGAAACCTGCGAAAAGCCGTATTCGGAACAATCTGATTTTCGGGGCAATGGCGCTGTTGCCCCTACTGATCCTGGGGTATGTCTTCTACAAGGTCCACGATGTCACCAAGAAGGCAGCCACCGCTGTTGCACCGGTGCTTGGCGATAGCACTCTGTACGGGACCGGCGTCATCCTACTGATGACGGTGCTTGGCCTTATGCTGCTCTGCTTTCTCATTGGCGCCCTTGTCACCTCGCGGGCGGGTGCACGCGCCTTCAACAGGGTTCAGTCCACCTTCGGTGACATCGTTCCCGGCTACAAGATCGTTACGAACCTAATGCGTGGCGTTGCCGGCAATGAGAAGGCCTATCCGCCTGCGCTGGTCTCGCTATTCGCACCAGGCACATCCGTATTGGGCTTCGTCATGGAGGATACTGGCGGGCCCTACCTGACCGTGTTCGTTCCGAGCACCCCCATCATCACGGTCGGGGGCGTGCATATCGTCGAGCGCGACAAGGTTCAGGTGATGGATGCATCAAGCCGAGAGGCTGCTGAGAGTATCGGCCAATGGGGACTCGGTATGGCAGCGTTGTTAAGACAGGAAAAGCCTGCCATCAGCTAGCCTGAGCCCAGACGGTCGCAAGAGACAACAACTTGGAGACACGACGTGCCGCGCGACACTGTGCTGTTCGACATCAACGAGACGGTCTTGGACCTCTTCCCCCTCAAGCCCAAGTTTGCCGCTGCCCTCGGTGACCCGGCGGCGGCGTCTACATGGTTTGCCATGTTGCTGCACGCCTCCACGGTTTGTGCCCTGACAGGCGTAAGAACCGGCTTCGCCGAGTTAGCAGGTCTTATGTTGGATCGTCTCGCCGCGCTGCGCGACCGCTCGCTCCCAGACGCGGAACGCAGCGATATCCTCGATAGCTTTGCGAGCCTCAAGCCGCATGCGGATGTCCAGCCTGCGTTGGAGAAACTCCGTTCGCAAGGTTATCGCACAGTGGCGTTCTCTAACTCATCACAGGACTTGGTGACGCGACAGATCGCCAATTCGGGTCTAGCCCCCTTCTTCGATGTTGTGCTCTCGGTCGAAGCGACAGGAAGCTTCAAGCCTGACGGCAAGGTCTACGCGATTGCCGCGGCGCGTCTCGAAAGGCCTATTGCCGACCTTAGGCTCGTCGCAGCTCACGACTGGGATACCCATGGCGCCCTGATGGCCGGTATGCAGGCGGCCTATGTCGACCGCACCGGGACCTCATACAATCCACTTTACAGACGACCGGACATTGTGGAGACGACGATGGGCGACCTCGCTGCCGCAGTCATTGTAGCGGACCGCACCGTGGACACCGCACATTGAACGAGCGAAGCGATAAAGTGACTGACACCCAGAAAGGGAAGTGGTGCAGTCGTGAGTTGGCGGCGCGACCGGATTTGTGCCTCGTTCGGACACGGCGCCAAGAGTCTCACCGATCTGAGGCGATGTGCTTCGACATCAATGCTGATGAGCGAGAGACGAGCCAACAGGCGTCACCTTCAGGACACGAACGTTCTCTCACACTTGCTTAGTCCCTCGGCACACCACGAACTCGCCCGGAATGCGATAGCCTTGGGGAGTGCGGAATCGGCTGATTGAGGCCAAGTAATCTCTGTGCGTCGCATCGCGCGTTGCCGCGTCGAACCGATCATAAGCGAGGGCGACCGGACCGCCGGCGAAAGCAGCCACGAGAGCCGCGCTGTCGTCTTTGTAGGGAAGCTTGTAGTCGAGGCGCACACTGTCAACGTTTGCGAACCCGACCGAGGTCATTTCTTCTGCCAGGGTCGAGCCGGTTCCGAGACGGAAGAACAGCGGACAGACTTGCGACTTCACCTGTGCGTCCACGATTGGAAAGATGTCCGCCCAGCCGCAATTTGCCCGCTCGCCCCAAACGGAGAACACGGCCCGCCCACCGACCTTCAGGACACGCAGAACTTCGGTCATCGCCTTGGTTGGGTCCGCTACATACATTAGTCCGAGCGAGCACGTGACCATATCGACGCTGGCTTCGGGCACCATATCGAGGATTTCGGCATCGGCCCGGACGGCTGTGAGCTGGGTCAGGCCGCTTGCGATGGCTGCATGACAGACGCGTTCGATCATCTCGCCGGAGATGTCGGTGGCAACAACGCGGCCGCGAGACCCGACCGCCTCGGCCAAGGGAAGGCTGATCAGCCCCGTGCCGCACGCCAAGTCCAGAACCCGTTCTCCAGGCCGAGCGTTGGCAAGATCCAAAAGTTTGACTTGAACGGGGGCCAGACTTTCTCTCCAGCCCGCTTCGTAGGCGCTCGCCGCCTTGTCCCAACCATAGCGTTGAATCCGTCTTTGCAGCCTAGCGTCCATTGCTCATGCCCTCGCCGCTCGACGCGGCAGTGGTGCGGACGAGCGACACGCGGTGATGCACCTTCTGCGGCCTCAAAAACACGTCCATCAAGGGGCTGTACGCGAGCGCCTGGGTGACCAGTTTCTCGATCTCGGCGCGCGAGGCATTGGATGTGACCGCAATGTCGAGTCTGGTCTCTTCAAAGCCCGGTGCTGCATCGTCGGAAACGACCAGCTGTCCGCGGGCGTCCACCTCGGTTTCAAACACCACTTCGACGCAATCGACCGAAAGGTCGAAGCGTGCGGCCCATTGTTTGATCCCGATCGCCACGCAGCTGCTCATAGCCGAACGCAAGATCATACTTGGCGTCGGGCCGGAACCGTTGCCGCCAAGCGCTTTGCCCACATCGACAGTGAGGGTGCGGTCTGCCTCCTCGACATACGCTCTTGTGCCCTCCCCGACGACCGCCACATTGCGGTAGACTCGCTGGCCGCGCTCGGGCCGCAAGGTCACGGTCCTGACGGCGCGCTCCAAAGCCCGTTTGATCTGTTGACGGTCTGACATGGTGATTGCTCCGCCTCATTGGGTTACGCAGCCATGCAGGCGCCGCCATCGAGGTAAGCGCGTAAATGAGCGCACAGCTCGTCTGCGTCGCCGCCGACGCCTGAAATCTGATGGGACTTGCGCCGGCGTAGGAAAGGCAGGCCCATGACATACAGTCCTGGACTGGAAACGACGCCGCCGCGATGGCGGAGCCGTCCCCGTGCATCGAAGACGGGCATATCGAGCCAGGAGAAATCAGGCCGATAGCCAGTCGCCCAGAGGATCGAACGGATCCCGCCATCAGTCAGGCTACGGCGCAAGGCTGGCGCGTTCGGCAAGCGCGTCGGTTCCGGCCGATCTGGTGCAGCAGCTTTGAGACCGCGCTCGACGATCCACTCATCGATCGCATCGAGCAGGCGGTTCATCTTCAAGTCGGCCGAGGCACATACATTACCCAGGCCACCCGAGAAGAGTGCTTGTCCGTCGCGGATCTGCGCCAGCTGGCCCACGATCTCGACGCGGCGATCCTGTAGCGCATTGAGATCGACAGGCTCTGGACCGCCAATCAGCTGTGGCGAGGGCGTGCGGCGCGCCCGCTCCAGATCGTCGACCTCGTCGTAACGCTCGTCCAGCACGCCAGTCGCCTCCAACCACCATTCCACATCGCGTCCGCGATAGTTGCGCGGCAGACGGGTGCACCAACCGACCGCCAACGTCACCTGACGCCCAGACATTTGGAGTTCGTGGGCGAGCTGGACGCCGGAAGCGGAAGCGCCCACCACCAGCACGCCGCCATCCGGCAGGTCGCCTGGCCGTTTGTAGGCGGAGGCCGTCGTCTGGACGATGCGAGGCGGGACGGCGGCTGCGAGCGCTGGGACATGCGGGCATGCGCAGGCGCCGGTCGCCATCACCACCGCTCTTGCGCGCAAGGGGCCCTGGCTGGTTTCGAGTTTTAGGCCCGTTTCGTCTCCGCCGACCCGAAGTACTTCGGTCTCAGTCTGCACGGGCGCGCTTATCCGTTCCGCATAGTGCTCCATGCGCGCCACCAGCTCGGGAATCCTCATATAGTCGTGCGGGTCGGGGCCCCGGTATGGGTCTCCGGGCAATGTGTTTGCCCAGTTTGGCGTGAGCATGCGGAGGCTGTCCCACCGGTGGTTCCGCCACGATGTGGCCACACCGCCCCGATCGAGAATCAGATGATCCACGTTGCGACGCGTCAACGCACGGCTCATGGCGAGCCCCGCCTGGCCGGCGCCAATTATAATGGTGGTTACAGACCGCATGCGCGCTCCCCTACTTTATCCGGCGACGGTGACGTGAACGTTGGTGGGGTTGGTGATGAGGTCGAAGACAGCCGAACGCTTTTGGGACTGCGCTACGAGAGCGGCAATCTCATCCGGCTTTGCGTCGGCATCGATCTCGAATGTGACCCGTATGTCACTGAAACCGTTCCGAACATCCGCATCGACACCCAAGATCCCTTGAATGTCCATGTCGCCCTCGACGGTTGCCCGGACACGCCACAGCTGAATGCCGCGATTCTGAGCCACCGCCGCTAAGCCAGCGGTCAAACAGCTTGCAAGTGCCGTCAGCGCGATTTCGGCGGGTGTCGCGGCCGCGTCGGCAGAGGCGAACTGCTCTGGATGGTCGGCCTCAATCACATGGGCTGATTTGCGCCGTTGTTCCTCGCCAAGACCGAAAAAGCCCTGCAATGTGGACCGGCTATGGGTCCCTCTAACCCACTCGCACTCGGTGCGCCATTTGAACTGAGCGGCATCCGGCGCGGCTTCAATCGCCTGGCGAGCGCCCAAGAGCGCCTCGACATTCACACCGTTATCGGTCGTCTTTACTTCAATCTGTGTCATTGTTTCTGTCTCTCTCGTACGCGATGGCTGTTGCGCGCAAGACTAAGGGCACTCTGCCGTCTAATCTTGCGGAAGGCCTGCGGATTCCTTGCGGAAAGTCTGGTGATTTCCGGCCGCTGTGTTTGATATTGCTTTTCTAGCGGCCCTCGGGGGTGCCGAGCCGCACCTGTGGCGCTTGATGACAAGATTGTGGCATGAAGTACGTCTTCGGAGATTTCGTCCTTGATACGGCAGCGAGAGAGCTCTCCGAGCGGGAAGCGGCTGTCAGGATCGAGCCGAAAGTCTTCGAACTACTTTTGTATCTCCTCGAAAACAGGGACCGCGTGGTCTCTAAGGAGGAACTAATCTCGTCGGTTTGGGACGGCCGTTTTATTTCTGAGGCGGCGATGTCGAGCGCGGTTCGGTCGGTGCGCAAGGCGCTGGGTGACGACGGCAAGCGCCAGCGCTGCGTTAAGACGGTGCATGGACACGGCTTTCGCTTTGTCGCGCCCGTGGTCGAGAGTGGCGCGGGGTCAGAGAGACCAGTAGCGGTAGATGTCGAGGAACCACCGGTCCAAGACATTCGCTTCTGTCACAGCGCTGACGGCACACGCTTGGCCTACTCGACTACTGGACAAGGCCCCCCTCTTGTTAAGGCGGCAAATTGGCTCAACCATCTGGAGTTCGATTTCGAAAGCCCGGTTTGGAGACACTTTTTTAGAGCGCTTGCCGCGGACCATCAGCTCATTCGATACGATGCGCGCGGCAACGGATTGTCGTCGTGGGATGTCTCCGACTTCAGCCTAGAGCGCCAAATCGAAGACCTCGAAGCTGTCGTCGATACGTTGGGCTTGGAGAAGTTTCCACTTCTAGGCATTTCGCAAGGATGCGCCAAAGCGGCCGTCTTTGCGGCGCGGCATCCCGAACGGGTGACAAAACTCGTTCTTCTGGGTGGGTATGCGCGGGGCTGGCGGCATCGCGAGCAGCCGGACTCGGTCATCTCGGGCGAGGCGCGTTGTGCGCTGATCCGCACCAGTTGGGCAAAAGACAATAACGCTGTCCATCAGATGCTCACCACGCTCTACATGCCGGACGCACCGGCCGAGAGCAAAACCTGGTTTACCGAACTGCAGGAAAAGACCGCATCGGCGCAGAATGCGGCGGCGATACTTATGGCCCACGGTGATGTGGATATCAGAGGTCTTCTCGGTGCCGTGCGAGCCCCGACGCTGGTGCTTCATTCAAGGAACGAATCGGGCGTTCCCTACGAGCAAGGACAGGAACTGGCGGCTGGTATAAAGGATGCCCGGTTCGTAACGCTGGAAACTGCCAACCACATTCTCCCGGCGACAGACCCGGCCTGGAAACGGTGCATGCGTCTGATCCACGACTTCTTGAAGGATTGATCCTGGGCGGTTTGTCCATGATGCGTGGGATTCTTGTGATCTGCGTACATCCTTCAACGACTAGAGGAGCCCCGAATAGAACGCCTCATGCCAAGAGACATGTCGTCTTGCATCTTGCCCGCACGTCGGAGCACATCGGATACTCCCGGGGGCTTGTCACCGTGATGGTCGACAGTCCTCAAAGCACCCGACTCGCGGCGATAGATGCTTGTAACGAGGGAGTCCATCCTTAGCGGCCGTCTAGCAATTGAGAACTGCGCATGCTCGATACCCAGCTCGCAAACCGCGCCGTTCGCAATAACCGGACTGAGTGCTTCCTCGGCCGACGTGGCGAACGCTAGTGGCGCGGCCAGCAGTAGTCCGACGAAAACGATCGAGATCTTGAGGCGGCGTCTGCAGTTGCCTCTCGTCCTAGATGTAGCCCGCTCGCCAACATTGAACATAGGTTAGGAGGCCAATACGGCGGCCAGTCAACGCCATTGCCACATCATTATCGAGCGTGCGGCGGGCCCGCCGGATTGCGAGTTCTGGCGCTTGGCGGGCGTGTACGCGAGCACGAGCACCGTGGGTCACAGTGTGCCGTCGCATTGTCATTCCTTGCCCAGCTTCACCGAGCCGACCACGCCTTCGACCAGATAGTCGGTCTTCTGAAGCGCGGGCGCGTACGGGCCATAGCTCTTGCCGGCTGGCACCACCACTTGTCCCGCATTGTCCTTCAGCGGGCCGGCGAAGATGGGCGTCCCGTTCTTCATAGCTTGGATGGCGCCATTCGCGGCCTCGATCGCTTGGGCGTTCGCGCCGGCGCCAAACGGGCTCGAGGTCACGTAACCCTTGTCGTAACCCCCGGTCACGAACCGCGGCAACGAGCCGCCCTTCTGAAGCGTCTCAACGAACATGGTGAAAACCTTGGTCCACACATACTCGGCCCCAGTGATGTAGCCCCTCGGCGCAAGCGGTGCCTGGTTGATCGCGTGCCCGCAAGTTTTCACACCGCGGGCTTCGGCTGTCTCGATGACGACTTTAGGGCTGTCCAGATGGCACGCGATGACGTCGCAGCCTTCATCGATCAGCTTGTTTGTGGCCGCAGCTTCGCGATCCGCGGACTCCCATCCGCCCGTGACGACAAGATGCACCGTTGCTTTCGGATTGGTCTTGCGGCTGCCGAGAAGGAACGAATTGACATTGAGGAGGACGGAACCCAACGCTTCTCCAGCGACAAAGCCAAGCTTGTTCGACCTTGTGCAAAGGCCGGCGGCAACGCCGTTCACGTAGTGCCCTTGGTAGATCAAGGCATTCTGACTGCCGACATTCGGAGGGGTCGCGTCATCGGCAAAGTCCGTCACATTCCGAAAGACGACCTCCGGATGCTTCCGCGCCACGGCGTACAGAAACGGATCCGTACCCACCGATGATGAAAACACCATGCGGGCACCGTCCGGCTTGATGAGGCTCACCAGCTGTTCGTTATAGGCTTTGGTTTCCGGCGTCTCCTTGCCGTCCGAATAGTCGGTGCTCTCCGGAAGGTAGGCTGCCTCCACCACCATGACATTCGGCAACGCAGCCAGCGCCTGCGCCGCGATACCAAATGAATGGTTCCAGCCCCAATCGTCGCGTGGTCCGATATAGATGAAACCGGCCGTCATCTGGACGGCGTGCACAGCCCGGAACGGTTGCGCGCCGAGAAAACTGCCCACGCCTAGCGCGGTTATTCCTCCGATCACGCGACGGCGTGTTGGACTGCGATCATGCATCCGGCGCTCCCCTCGTTGAATGCGGGGCATTGCCCAGTGCCTAGTCGCCACCGACGAAAGGCGCTGGCGCGTTCGTTGCCGTGTAGACCTCTCCGAGTTGCTTGGCCTCGATGGAATTTGCGTCGTCTCGGGACAAGACGAACTCGTATTTCCGGACCTCGGCTGTCTTGTCCGACATTCCGCTTACCAGGAGGTCTGCCCCAACCGTGGTGCTGGTCGTGGCCACCCGGACTCCACCATCAAATGGCGCAAAGCTGTAGACCTCGAAGAACTCCGGCAGGTCGTCATGTTGCAAGACCGGGCTCCGGAGCTCGAGCGTCGGGCCTCCTTGAAGGGCGGACCCCGTCGAGAAGACCTTTACCTCGCCCGGTCCGCCGAGCTGGCCGACAATGATGCGCTTAGCTCCGCCAAGTTGACCATAGAGCCACCCAGTCGCAAGCGAGACGCCGTCGCGATAGTTGGGGCCGAAGGGCTTGAACTCGGCGATCTTGGAGGGCTTCCCGTCGCCTTTCGAGCACATCTGAAGCGACAGGTTGGTGTCGTTGATCTTGATCGGCGCAGGCTTCATCAACCAGTAGTCGAACACTTTCACGACAGCCGGCGCACCGGGCCCGGGCGCGGTGACAATGCTGTTGCGGCCCGACGTGAGGCTGACGAAGCCCGACGCAACCTTCACGCCAGAGCGATCGTCGGGGTAAGGCGTGAAGCTCGAGAACAGCGTTGGGTCGGATGACGCGTTATAGGCAAAGACCTTGACCTTGCTCTCGATGCCGGGTCCGGACCCAACAATAATATTGTCGGAAGTGCTGCCGTCGATCTGTGCGGAGGCGACATTGACGCCGCCTTTGGCGCTTGCGTCGAACGCGGAAAACCGCGTCAGCTCGCTCTTGAAGCCGGACTCTCCGGAATACACGACAACTTCGGGCGCATGTCCTTCACCTGCGCCCACCACAAGGTCATAAATGCTGTCTCCATCGACATCGCCCATGGCGGCGCTCGGCGTGCCCTCGAAGCGCTCGAACGGCGTTACCGTGGCGACGAGCTTATCGCCGTCGCCGTCATAGACCTGCACCGCCGCCGGCGTTCCTTCGCCGCCGGGAATGGCCACCGCATAGGTCGAGACCGACGGGATGATGTTCACCATCAGCATCAGGCCGTTGTCCTCGTGATTGAGGCGGTGACAGTGCATCACGAAGAGGCCGATATAGTCTTCAAACTTAGTTCGAATGAACAGCTCGGCAGGCACGCCGACGTCTTCACCGACAAGCAGGGTCGGCCGCGCAAGATCTGCCGTATCGGCTTCCCACTCGCCGGGCCCCACGGTCAGCCCCGTGAGGGGGTTGTAGACGCGCGTGACTTGGAAGTCGTTGACGTGCACGTGGATCGGATGGGAGTCGTTGTTGCGGTTATAGATCCGCCACTCCTCGATCGTATTGAGCCGCGGCTGCAGTAGGGGCGCATTCGGGAATCCCTGATTGTTGAACGCGTAAACGAAGGCCTTGGGATCGTTCTTGCTCGCAAGCTCGTTGAGGAATCCGCCTGTCGAGTTCAGCGTCCGCACAAGATCCGGTTCAAACTTTGCGGTATCAAAGAAGCCATCGTTGGGCGCGCTTAACGCCTGCCCTTCCGTGAAGGCGACAGTCTCGCCACCCTCACCTGACGGCACGGCGCGCGCCAGAACCTGCGTGGGAAACGCAAAGAAACCATCGTCATGGCTGATGGTCGACGGCAGCGCACTCACGACGCCGGTGATGGCCGGAGGATTCTCGCTCCCGTCGTTCGTGTAGAGAATGCCCGGTTCGCTGATGGTTTCAGCCCCCTCGCCGATCGGCGGCATCTCAAGAATGAGATCGCCGGTCTCGGGCATCGTTACCGCGATGGCGTAACGCGTGGCTGGTGGAATGAGTAGCCGTGTGCCGTTGTCGGTTGGCGGGTAGCGAACGAACTTACCGGGATTGCCGTCCGTGGCCAGAATGGCGATCTTCGGATGTTTGCCCGTCGCTGTCTCCGTGAGCTGCACATTCATATAGGCCATGTCGCTGACGTTCGAGAGCACCCAGATCTCCGTCTGGCCGGGCTTGGTTCTGATTGTCGGCTGGAACTGACCGTTGACTGTGTACTGCACGTCACGCAGATAGTCCGGCAGTGATGGATTGGCCGGCACCGTGCGCCCGATGCCACCAGGGTTCTCCTGGAAGGACTGCAAGCTGCTCGGAACGAATTGCAGGCGTCCGCGATTGTTGTTGACGCCGAGTGGTCCGGCCCACCAGACGGTGAAGTATTCCGTACCCTGGTCGGAATCCAAGAAGTTTACCGGCGCAAGAAGCGGACGGTAGGTGCCTTTGGCAAGCTCATCGTCTTTGGGCGGTGTCAGCGTACTGACATACTGACTCCAGTTGGCGTTGTTGAGCGTGGCCTGCCCGCCTTTGCGATCGAAGACGAAGTTGTACTGAAGCACCATGTTCCGAATGGGGAGCTTCTTCTCCGTAACCAGCGGGATGCTCCCATCGAGCCGGCCCACGGCGAGAATCCCGGCCAAACCCAGATAGGTCTGCGGCGACGTCAGTTGATGCAAGTGCGGATGATACCAGTAGGCGCCGTGCGGATGGTCTTCCCGGATCTCATAGTTGTAGGTGTTCGAAACGCCGGCGCCGATATGCAGCACCACGTTGTCCGAGTTACCCTTGGGACTGACGCGCAGACCATGGGTGTGAAGGTTGATCGGCGCTTGCGTTAGCTGCTCCGGATACATCGGCACCTTGCCGTCCTTCGGCGTGAAGGCCGGATCGTAGAGGTCCCTGATGGTGAGGCCCGAAAGAGCGTTGTCCATGTGGACGATTAGCTTGTCGCCGGGATAGACCTGCAAAGTCGGAGCGGGATACTGGTTCTTTCCGGTCTTCTCTCCGTTCGACGCAGTACCGCGCACGACCTCATAGCCGAACAAAAGAAAATTGCGGACAGGCTTGGCAACTGTATCAAGCGTGGCCTCGCCTTGCTGAGCCGTAAGTCTGACCTCGAGAACGCCGTCCTTGCTCGATAAGACGATTGGCTCTTTGAAGTCTGGCCGGCGGGAAGGATCGAAGGCAGGTGTCGCACCGTGGGCCCAATACGTTGAGCCGATCCAATTGACGGTAAGGAGGCCGGAGACTAGCGCGAACAGTCCAGCAAGAACGAGCCCTAGCGTGGTGATACGGTTAGTCGATGCGTTTCCCATGTCTCTCACTTCTTCGTCTTGATGCATGTCGCCTCATGCACGGCGCCTCTATTCGGGACGACAGTTCACGGCAATCACCGCTGCCCCTCGACCGGCCTTGCCATCGCATCCGAGCCGGTTCACTTTTCCGAACGGTGGGTCGATGTAGTACTCGAAGTCGTCCTCGTCGTCTGGAGGGACAACGCGATAGAGCTTGTATGTCCCGGTGCCTTCGCATTCGATCTCACGGGCATCGACGAACAAGGACGCCGGCAACACAAGCACGTGGTCTCTATCCCTGCTTGCGCTGCAGAACTTTTGGCTAAGATCCGTGAAGTCTGTAGCCTGAATAACGTCGGGCCAGGCGAGCGCGTCGTTTGAGTTGGACGATGCGGGCGTCGACATCGCCTGAAGGACGATGAGGCCGACGATGGCACCGATTACCGGTGTGCCTAACATCTGTCCCATGACGTTCCTCCCAACGTCGACTCAGATCGGTTGACGCGAGCCTAGCATGGACGGCGAGGGCGCATCAGCCTCGGCGGATCGTCTTCTGGTTGCTGTCCTTTATAAAGACTTTACGCCCACCGGCGCGACAACAGTCGTTGGAGGTCCAGCTGCGGTGTGACGCGCAGAAGGGTTCTCGCACCGTTTTCTTCTTCGTTGGCGTCGGCGGTGCGGGCAGGAACGATGACGTCGCGTTGCTCAATCAATGGATGGACGCACGCTCGTTCAGCACTTGCACCTATAACGAGCCGACCGACAGCGAGAACGAACGACCTGAAATCTAGCGCCAATGGCTGGATTGGCCACCACGTAACGCGTTGGATGGCATCTCCTTTCGCGTCCTGGCCGCTTTCTTGCCTATGGTGCGGTGCGCAGCCAGCTGTGCCCAAGAGTTGTGCCTCCCGAGATACCCGACCAGGAAGGGCTAACCTTCGTCAGCACCCGGCCTACTTGGTAGGATTGTTGCCACTTTTCACTGGTGCGCGGTGGAATTTTGCGAAAAGCTGCTTGCTGCGACAAGGAATCGCAGTGCTGGATATTGTCTTGGGGGGCAAGGGGATGCGGAACACGCGCAAAGGCCGTGGGCCATCGTTGCGGACACGCCGGCGGGCACAGGGCAAGCGCGGCCAAACCGCCGTACTAAGCCGTCCACAGATCGCTTTGCACGTCGTGCCGGATCGCAAGGCCCTGCTGCTCAGCACCGCGCTCGCATCCGTCGCGATGTTCGTACCCGTGGCGGCGCCGACCCCGGCTGCGGCGCAAGTGACCTGTCCGCCAGGGACGTTCCCACCGCCCGGGCCCATCAGCATCTTGACGCCTGCGGGCAGCATCGACTGCGTCAA